>NZ_JBPNYQ010000013.1:0-117 GCF_051235485.1 Pseudoalteromonas nanhaiensis
CCGGTCGTCGGTGATAATGTGGTTCAGCATTATCCGAGATCTGTTTAATCTGAGTATCTTGCTGACTTGATGTTTCAGTAAATCTATTAAAAGTATCGGAGCACATTGCTCCGGTCA
>NZ_JBPNYQ010000013.1:215-121887 GCF_051235485.1 Pseudoalteromonas nanhaiensis
CATCAGTGAGAATGTGGTTCTGCATTATCTGAGCCTGTTTAATCTGAATATCTGATTTGCTTGATGTTTCAGTAAATCTATTAAAAGTATCGGAGCACATTGCTCCGGTCATCAGTGAGAATGTGGTTCTGCATTATCTGAGCCTGTTTAATCTGAATATCTGATTTGCTTGATGTTTCAGTAAATCCATCAAAAGTATCAGAGCACATTGCTCCGGTCGGTCAGTGATAATGTGGTTCAGCACTATCTGAGATCTGTTTAATCTGAGTATCTGGCTTACTTGATGTTTCAGTAAATCCATCAAAAGTATCGGAGCACATTGCTCCGGTCATCAGTGATAAAGTGGTTCAGCACTACCTGAGATCGGTTTATTCTGAATATCTGGCTAACTTGATGTTTCTATGTAGTTTAAAACTCTTACCAAAAAATATTTATGACTTCGCCTAAGAATTGACTGATTGCGCCTTATGTGGCGCTGACGATGCCACATAAGGCACTGACGGTGCCACATAAGGCACTGACGGTGCCACATAAGGCACTGACGATGCCACATAAGGCACTGACGGTGCCACATAAGGCACTGACGGTGCCACATAAGGCACTGACGGTGCCACATAAGGCACTGACTGTTTTGTAAATTCCGTACATTTCTATAAAAAGTCAAAGAGCGTTTTGCTAAACATTATTTTTATTTATAACTTTATAATTATTTATAATTGTTATATATATTTATAACATAATATGAAACAGTATTATACTTGCTATCTATAAAGTACTGAGTAGTTAAAGTATGAGTTGATGAAGTTTTAGTAGTAATTGGTAAGAGTTAAAACTTATGCAAAAAATATAAAACTAATCGGAGCGAAAAAGATTAATTGATGAAAAATCATTGGATTCTGAATTTAGTTGTAAGTAAGCGCTGTTTATTGCGAATATGAACGAATTATTCAATGTTCATATTCAGAGCAATGAAAGCGACTTGTCGTCGAAAAGTTAGCTATGCAAACCTTTTGATTTATTTAAGGCGTGTCTAAGGTCTCTAGAAAGTTATCTATTTCTGTTTCTGAGATTTCATTAATCATTTCACGCATAGAGTTATGTTCAATTTCAATTCCAAGGCCTTCTTTAGCTATGTTTACGGCCTCTTGTTTACAACCATGATGATTTGTTTGAAGGAGCAAAATTATTTTTGCCAAGGTTCTTTTCTGTGCTAATTCCATCGTAGATACACCACCTTATTGTACTTGAGGTAAATATACCATTCTCTACTGTATTAACAATAAATTCTCCTGTAGCTGTCTCGCAAAATTTAATGTAAACTACTGCATATATTTACAGTTTAGTTCGTTGAAAATGCAAGCAGAAATATATAAAGACTTCACATTTGAGGCTGCTCATAGGCTGCCAAATGTTCCTGATGGTCATAAATGTGGTAGGTTACATGGTCATTCTTATAACGTAAGACTTCACTTGTCAGGAGATGTTAATAGCTCTTATGGTTGGTTTATAGACTTTGCTGACGTCAAGAAAGCGTTTAAACCTATATATGATCAACTTGATCATTATTACCTAAACGACATTGAGGGTTTGGAAAACCCGACGGCAGAAAACATTTCTAAATGGATATGGGATAAAGTTAAGCCAGTCTTAAAATCACTATCTGCCGTTGAGCTTAAAGAAACATGTACTTGTGGTGTTGTTTATAAGGGAAAATAATGAGATTCCACCTTATTACAAACTGTACCAATAGCAAAAATTCAAAGGCATCAAATAAGTTCTACTTCTCTGATTTTAAAAATAATAAAAACGTTGTATCTAGTTGGTTGAATGCTCTTAATAATGGAAAAGCAGGAATAAAAGCTATTGATATGTATGTTGGAGATCATTGGGCTAATGTGCGTAAGATTTATGACTTAGGGATCCCTGTTTCCATAGTCTCTGCGGGTTATGGATTGCTATCTTCTGAACGTTTAATACATTCATATGATGCAACATTCTCTCCAAGAAGTGAAAACTCAGTGGGACAAATTTTTGAATCAAATTATTTAGCTGAAAGAAATATAAAATGGTGGGAAAGTATCAATAAGAGTCTTTTAGGTCTCCCCCCATTAAGATCCCTAATTAATGAAAATAGCACTGCATTCTTTATAATTGCCCTTGCACCTGACTATTTAAAAGTTATTGAACCAGAATTAATAGAGCTTATCGCCTCTAATAAAGTCAATCGGCAAAATACTATTATTATAAGTAGAGAAGCAAAAATACACGATTCACTGAAGGAAATGTTTTACAGAAACTCTGAAGATTTTTGCGATGCATTAGGGGGCAATAGGGTTTCATTGAACATTAGATTAGCAAGGTACCTTTTGGATCAAGCTGATAAATCAACTGATGTTGTGGAACATATTTCTAAGCGATATGAAAAGCTACTTCTTGAAGCTAAGCCAGCTAAGAAATATAAAAGGAAAAAGCTTTCAGATGATGAGATTATCGAGTTTATTCAAAGAGAGCTTAAAGATAGCAAAGGCTTAACCCCTTCTGCTTCTGGTTTTCTTCGTTCTCTTAGAAATAAGGGGTTGGCGTGTGAGCAAAAAAGATTTGGCTCAATTTATAGAAGCGTTCTTTGTAAAGGCGTAGTGGAAACATTGTAAGCATGAAATTCTTTTTCCCAGATAGTCACGATTATGTTGATCCAACATTTGACTTTGAAACTGAAAAAAATAATGAACATAGGGTGATTCAACGAGATGATAAATATGCTCATGAGCTTTTTTCAACCCCTGTATATGATGGAATCCTTGTATCCAAAGCTATTGTTGATGGTGTGAATGGTGTAAAAGGACGATACTCTGTAGCTCAGCGCCAGCGATTTTTTCGTGAGGGAATTTATCGTTTTTTTAGGTTACCTAAGAGCTATTTAACCATGGGAGATTGTGGTGCATTTAGTTATGCGAAAGAGCATGAACCAATTTACACGGTTGATGAAGTAAATGAATTTTATTCTAATTCTGGATTTACCTTTGGGATATCACTTGACCACATTATTTTTGATTTCGAGACTCCAAAAAAGAAAGTTGAGGGTTCACAATTAGAAGAATGTTTGCGTCGTCAAGCTATTACTCTTGAAAAAGCTGAAGAGTTTTTAATTAAAAACAAGAATTTTAATTTTGGTGCCTACGGAGTTGCCCATGGATGGAACCCTGAGTCTTATGCTGATTCCGTCATCAAGTTACAAAAAATGGGTTATAAACGCATCGCTATTGGAGGAATGATCCCTCTTAAAAGCCCTGAAATACTAAATGTTCTAAGATATATAAATAATATAAGAAACTTTGATACTCAATTTCACTTATTAGGTATCAATAGGTTGGAGCATATTGCAGATTTTGCAAATTATGGCGTCACGTCGTTTGACAGTACTTCTCCGCTGATGAAGGGACTCAAGGATGACAAGAAAAACTATCATACTGAAACTGAAGATTATACGGCCATAGGGGTTCCTCAAGTTGATGCTAATCACAACATGAGGAGACTAGTTGCATCCGGTGCAATTGATCAAAATGAAGCATTTAAGTTAGAAAAAAAGTGTTTAGAAAGTCTGAACGCATTTGATAAAGGCTTGATGGTTAAAGAAGATTTATTATTAGTTCTGACTGATTACGAAAAGCTTTACAACCCGAAGTCTTCTAGATTGGAATTGATGGACAAAGTGCTTACAGATAAGCCATGGAAGAAATGTCCTTGTGATATCTGTTCTGATATAGGTATACACGTAGTACTCAAAAGAGCAGCGGCTAGAAATAGACGGAGAGGTTTCCATAATCTTTACGTTGCTTATCAAAAACTACAGTCAGAATTAAAAAAAATTAGTTAGGTTAATTAAATGAATACTATTATATTACCAGCCTTGAAGATTGAACAAGGTCCGGGGCGGGCTCTTTTTAGCTTTGCTATTAAAGGTAAAGATATTAAATCAATAGCTTCTATTTCTCGAGTAAAAAGACGTGAAGATGAATTAGTTGGTTATCAAAGACCTGAAGTATCAAACCACATCAATGAAATAAAGAGGTATTTGGAATCAGAAAACCCTATGATACCTAATGCATTGGTTATTGCTTTTAATAGCTCAGTTAAGTTTGTGCCTTCGGAGCATAATAAAACTTTCGGTGAGTTGATTATTCCTGTACTTGAAGGTGATGATAAGCCCGGTTTGATAGTCGATGGCCAGCAAAGAGCGGCTGCAATGCGTGAAGCTGATATAGATACTTTTCAAATGCCTGTGAGTGCATTTATCACTGATGATTCTCAAGAGCAAAGAGAGCAGTTTATTCTGGTCAACTCAACTAAGCCACTACCGAAAGGCCTAATTTATGAGCTTCTACCTTACACAGAAACTAAATTAGCTTCATCACTTCAAAAGAAAAGATTTCCAGCTAGAATCTTAGATGAATTAAACCACAGAAATGATTCTCCTTTTTATCAATTGATTCAAACTGCTACTAATCCGAGTGGGGTCGTAAAAGATAACTCTATTCTAAAGTTGATCGAAGCGAGCCTTAGTGAAGGTGCATTATACAATTATCGTGATGCTGAAAGTGGCACTGGTGATATAGAAGCTATGATTAATGTATTGTGCAACTTCTGGGGAGCGGTTAGTCATGTATTTCCTGAAGCATGGGCAAAGAAACCAAAAGAATCTCGTTTGATGCATGGCGCAGGTATGACGGCTTTAGGGCAATTAATGGATGAAATTTTTGCCCGATATCATATTGATGAGCAAAATGAAGTCGTGTCATTAGAACAATTTAAACAAGATCTTACACAGATGAAGCCATTTTGTCACTGGACTAATGGTACATGGAACTTTGGTGAAGATGACAAAGTTAAATGGAATGATCTTCAGAATATCACTAAAGATATTCAAAAATTGACAAACCATCTCCTTCGAAAATACCGCATGGAGGTTTGGAAATAACATGGCAAGAATTGTTGTAATATTTTCGGGTGGAATGGACTCATTTACAGTTTTAAATAAAGCATTAAAAGATAACCATGATGTTTTTGCATTGTCATTTAACTACGGACAAAAACATAGTAAGGAATTAGTATGTGCAAGGGATACTTGTGCAGAACTAAATATCCCTCATAAAGTGTTGGATATTAGCTCAATATCTAGTTTATTTACTTCATCTTCACTTGTTTCAACTGAGCTTGATGTTCCTGATGGGCATTATGAAGAAGAAAACATGAAATCTACAATTGTCCCAAATAGGAACATGATCCTTATTTCCTTAGCAATTGGTTACGCTGTGGATATTAACGCAGAGTCTGTTTGGTACGGTGCTCATTCGGGCGATCATACAATTTATCCTGATTGCCGTCCTGAGTTTGTAAAAGTGATGGATCAAGCATCTCGGGTGGCAAATTTCGAACCAATAACTGTTCATGCTCCTTATTTAGATGTAGATAAAATAGCTATTCTTGAAGCCGGTTTAAAGATGGGGCTAGATTATTCAAAAACGTGGACTTGCTACAAAGGACAAGAGAAAGCTTGTGGTACTTGCGGTTCATGCGTTGAGCGTTTAGAAGCTTTTAGACATAATAATTGTATTGACCCTATTGAATATAGGTAACTCAAGTAATGGTATTATCTGGGAGGCTTTTTCTCTTTTGTAATAAAAACGATATATGCTCAAGTTTTTATTCTGGGATAAAACGGGATTTACATTGTGGTACAAGTGACTTGAAAAGCTGTTATTTCAAGCGAATGAGCGAGAACAGTACATCCTAGAGAAATTCCGTTTGCCTCAGAAAAAGTGCTGAAGGCTTTATGAGGAAGGAAAGTTATTCAATGAAGCGGAAGAGATTGCTGAGTTAGTTGAAGCTGATAAAGAAATTAGCTAACCCCAGATCTGCATAAGGATTGTAACTGTCTAGCAAAATTCATCTGCAACAACTCACTAAAGTGATTAAGCTATTTCCGTATTTCAATGAGGTGATAGTCATGAGAAAATATGCAGGTTTGTCCGACCTAGTAGCTAAACACATTGACGTCACCGAACTGCAACTGTCAATTATTCTCGAAGTAGGTAAACTAAATGCCAGTTTGCCTGATAAAATGTGTGTTGAACCAAAGTGTATTAACTTACACTTGGACGCTGTGGATTTTCGAAAATCCATTGATGATCTGATCGCCCTCGTTGGTGGTTAGCTTGAACGTGATGCCTACTAGCACTTTCTTTTATTTTGCTACAAAGCGAAGGATAAACTAAAACTGATTTACTGGGAAAAAACGGGCTTTGTTTTGTGTTACAAGCGGGTAGAAAAGCAAAAGTTCAAATGACCAAACAATGCCAGTCTGCAAAAATTTGAGCTCAGTACAAAGCAAAAGGATTGGTTTTTGTCAGGATATGATGTGCTTAGTCAGAAAAATTACAGTATCAATTTGTGCTCTAATCGATAATTTTGGCAGTAAATAATCGCTGCTAAAAAAGAGGTGAAAATTCACGAATTACTGCAAGCTTATTGTAACTCCCCCCTAAAAAGCATTATATCGCCCAGCCTGCTGAGCCAAAAAATCATGTATAAATACCAGTTTAGGATCACCATTTTACCGCCAAGAAGCAAGGTTAGTCAATTTTGGTAATGAGTTGAACAGATAACCATATTTAGATGCGCAGGCCGAATCAGTTCTTAAAAGAAGTGTTGCTATCTGAACCGGTTATCCACGGCTATGAAAGTCTACTCAACGTTATTAAAGTAGATAAGAAAACCAACTATATGTGGCCATTAAATTAATCAAAAATGAGATGCAACTTCGGTACTTTATGTGGACTATTTGAGCCATATTTTTTAGTTGGTCGGATACAGTCATCAATGATGAAGTGTTTCGAAACATAGCCCTATTCTAAGAAGATATTGACTGACGTTTCATATTACCTTCGTTGGCCTACTATGAAGTCAATCCTTTGCTCGGCAAACTCCGCCCTTAGGCATCGCAGATGTATCAGGAATATCCTCGCTACAAACCTAAATCACGACTAAAAGATTTACCCTTATGCGGAATGGTATTAACGCAGATGAAATCATTTATACGTAATAAATACTAAAATGATTGATACTTTATCGTTCTTATTTTAACTTTTGTACTTTCTAGGTATCTATGTTTATATTATCTAGTTGGTCATTTTCTCAAAAGGGAATAGTGTAAACTTTTATTGGTTTTGCATTGTTTGTTGTTGTTACAGGGTGTAGTAATGTCAGTGAAAATTGGTGACTTGATTAGGTCTCAAACTTTCGAAGGGATTGGAAAAGTAGTTTCTGTAGACGAAATCTTAGGTGAGATTAAGGTTTCATTTTTTGAATCCCCTATAAACCATAACTCTCGTATTCAAACATTAGAATTGCAGAAAGCTCAAATTGCTAATCTCAATGAAGAAGCAGTAGTTTATTGCATTCATCCGACCCATGGTAAATGGTGTAGAGTGAGGTACGGTGGCTCACGCCCAAATAATAAACACTTGATTATTTATAGGCGCGGTGAAAGTGATATTGTCGATATTTCAGATGTTTATGTACTAAATTTACCTAAAGGGGTGTTTCCCAACCCTAAGGAATTTCTTTTATCCCGCTCTAACGATGCGCCATATTATGCGGATTGGCGCTCACAGTTTGTCTTTGCATACATTGAGCAAAGAAGTGCATGTAGGTCACTATCTTCTTTTTTAAGCTCCAGCGTCGAGTTAGAACCTCATCAACTGGCGGTTGTAAGAAGGGTTCTTCAAGACGAACACAAAAAATACTTATTGGCTGATGAAGTTGGGCTAGGGAAAACTATTGAAGCAGGCATGATATTGCGAGAGCTATTACTTCAGGATTTAAATGCTACTGCAGTAGTTGCAGTACCTGAAACGCTAGTTCAGCAATGGCGAAGCGAACTGGACGAACGCTTTTTTCTCGGAGAACTATTTGATAGTAGTTTAATTATATGTAGCCATAATTCATTATCTAAAGTACTTGTAGAACATAAACCTAGCATTCTAATTCTAGATGAAGCACATCTTATGGCACCTTTTGCTTGGTCAGGTAAATTGGCTGAAAGCCTCATATTTCAACAACTAGCTGAAGCCGCTCAGGCCAGTGAAAGTTGTTTATTATTGTCAGGAACTCCTTTGAGCGGCAATGAAGTAAATTTTCTAGCGATGCTGCACTTAATTTCACCTGAGTCATACCCGTTGACTGAAGAAGGGGTAATAGAATTTAAAACAAAAATCAAAGAAAGGGAGCGTTTGGGGGGGATTTATCAGGCGTTAAAAGATACGAATGATAATTCAACCCTAACAGATAATGTTGAATTACTTGCTAACCTATTCCCGCACGACTCTAACCTTCATAGGATGGTTGGGGATATTTTACCTCTAATTGATTGGATGAGCGAAGAAAAAGGTGAAGATAGGTCGAATGCTATCAAAGGAATAAGAGAATATTTGGGCGAAAATTACCGCTTGCACCAGCGATTGCTTAGAAATCGTCGAGAAGATCCTGTTGTAGGAGCATTGTTTCCCGGCCTTAATGGCGCAGTTGCTGAAAAGTGGAGTATTAATGAAGAATCCATTGCTATAGATCAATATCTAGATGCTTATAGAAGTGAATATTTTGACAGTAATTGTTCAAGCATGGCAATTAACCCATCAAACTTTAATGATTGGTTAGATGCTTATTTTACTTCTCCTTTACTTATCAAAAATAAAGTCTCAAGCCTATTAGACAATACCAAAAATGAGTTAACACATATAGAGGTTGAAACCTTGCAATCTCTTTTTGAATTTGCAGAATTCGAACAAGTTCAAAAAGATAGCCTTTTGATTCAATGCATTAAATCATGGTTTAAAAAGTATGATGATGGCAAGTTGGTAATCTTCTGTGGGGAAAAATTTGTAGCTAGACATGTTTCATCAATACTTGCAGAGGTATTTGGTGAACACCTTGAATTACATACAAATGGTGTAACATCAAAATATTTAACATCAGCGAAAGTTAAAATATTAATATGCGACAAAGATGGAGAAGATGGATTAAACCTGCACGGAGGAAGGAAGTTAATTATTCATTACAGTTTACCGCGCTCTATTTCTAGAATTGAGCAGCGTATTGGTCGCGTTAATCGCTATAGTGCTGACATAAGAGCATTCCCAATTCAAAATATCGTATTACATCCTAAAAGTAACTCCTTTGCTCAAATGTGGTTCAATTTATTGAATGAAGGTGTTGGTATATTTAATGAATCAGTAGCAAGTTTGCAATATGTTTTGGAGGAGTTAATCGAGGATGCATGGAGTCATATTGCTTTTGAGGGGCCTGATGCGATAAAAGAGGTTACAGCCAAACTTGGTGGTGAACTAGGTTTATTACAGATTGAAAAACAAAGAGTTAGAACCCAAGAACAGCTGAATAATATGGAGGCTGATATTGAGGCCGTATCTAGCTTTACCGAGGCTTTAATTGATTCAGATGGCAAAGCTGAGCAAGTTGCATTAAAAATGAGTGAATGGATCACTAGGGGATTACAATTTAATCGATTAGATGGTGAGTTACCGTCGACTTTTAGGTATCAGTATCATGCTGGCACCTTGATGGATATCGATCGGTTTATTTCGAACTGTATCATAGGACTAGATTTTGAAAAGAGTAGCTATAAAAGTCCAGTAACTAGCTTAATGAGTTTTGATAGAGTTTATTGCTCAAAAGGACACAGGGTGTACCCATTCAGATATGGTCAACCTTTCATAGAGTCAATTTATAAAGCGATGGCAACTGATACTAGGGGCATATCTAGTGCGAAAGTCAGACTGTTAAATAATGTCAAATTACAGCAACCTATTGCTGGATTTAAAATAGAGTGGTTAGTTAGCCATAAAAAATCTAAAGATTCAGCGACACAACAAAAAATCTACGATGAAATTTTTCCTCCGACAATAAAAAAGGCTTGGTATTTTTCAAGTGGTAAAAAAATTGAAGATCAGAACATCATTAATCTACTTGAGAGGGATTATGAGCCTTATGACAAGTCAACTTGTGAATTGTATAAAGACATTAATCTTCGAGCAGAAAGATGGGCTGCAATAGAACATTATTTTCCGGCAGAGCATTGGTCAGAATTAGTAGATACTGTATACCAAAAGTCACTTTCTGAATTATCAAAGGATACTATTGCAGGGGAAAATGCAGACTTAGCTTTTGATTGTCTATCAATGAGTGTGGTGATTCTATCAGATGAATCAGGGTTAACATAATGGGTAGAAAAATATCTCAAACGATTCAGTGGCATGAGTTGACTGAAACTATTTTGAGTGAAAACTACGATTCGTGTCACTTGTCTAATCAATACTTTGTTCGACTATTGACTGTCCTGAAGGACAAGCAATCAACACCTGTTGATAAGCTTTTAGCATATCGTGATGCTTTATGTTCATATAAAGCTTTTAGAATTGATGATTTAGCTAAGTTACCGCTTACTATTAAGCTCAGTGCTGCGCTTTACGAGGCATTCGGGTTACAAACAGATTCACTAGGTAAATATATATCTTTGATGCCATTAGATAATAACGTTATCTCGATGGAAGAACTGTCTCCGATCCACCGAATGGAAAAGCGGAGGCATGTTAAGCCTATGAAAATTGATCCATCTCTTTTTGCAAAACTCAACAATGATGCGTACACCCATTACCAAGGCGCAGCTCAAAAAATGGCTGTAAGAGTAGCTTTGATGAGCCAAGTGAACGATACCCTTATCATTAACTTGCCTACTGGGGTTGGCAAAACCTTAGTTGCTCATGCCTTAGCTGCTTTTTCAAAAGAAAAGGAACTAACTTTAGTTGTTGTTCCGACCACCGGACTGGCAATTGAACAAGGTAATAGGGCAAATAAAATTTTTAAAGATATGGGAATGGATCAAGCTAGCCACTATTTTTGGCATGGTGAGCAAGATCATCAAATCCATAATGATATAAAGCAACGCATTCGAGAGGGAAAACAGAAGGTTTTATTTTCCTCTCCTGAATCTGTATGTCGCTCGCTATTACCAACTCTATTTGATGCGGCTGAAAACGGCCGAATTGCTAATATTATTATCGACGAAGCTCATTTGGTAGAGCAGTGGGGGGTAACCTTTAGACCTGATTTTCAGGTACTTTCTGCTATAGTTCATGCATTAAGAGCTATATCCCCTTCGGGAATTAAAAGTGTATTAATGTCAGCTACCTTTACTGACCACTCCATAGAGGTACTTCGAGGTTTATTCTCAGAGAAAGACTGTAAACCAATTGAAGTTCATGGAAGTTTTTTAAGGCCTGAAATTCAATATAAATTGAAAAGGTCGAAAGATAGTTCGGCGCACATAGAAGATGTATTGCAGGCAGTTATTGAGCTACCGAAGCCCTTAATAATATATGCCGTTGAAGTGATTGAAGCCAATGAGATCGCCCATAGTTTAAAGGAATTGGGTATTTCTAGGCTTTCATTATTTACCGGAAAGACAGGCTCGAATACAAGGGAGAAAATTCTGAAACAATGGAATGACAATGAATTAGATATAGTTGTCGCTACTTCTGCCTTTGGTGTAGGTATGGATAAAGGAAACGTGAGAAGTATCCTTCATACAGCAGTGCCGGAAAACCTCGACCGATTTTATCAAGAGGTTGGGCGCTCTGGAAGAGATGGATTAGCAAGCCAATCATTGCTAATTTATCAAGATAAAAGTTTCAATACAGCCCGAAATCTTAATAATGCTCGCATAATCAGTGTCGAATTAGGTATAGAGCGTTGGAAAACGCTATGGAACAGCGGGGAAGTGCTGGACAACGGCGATAAGTTGATAGATGTAAGGCAGTTTCACCGTCACTTACACCGAAGTAGCGACAGCAATGAAGAGTGGAATTGGCGCACATTATTACTCATGCGACGGGCAGGTTTGATAGATATTGAATTTAGCAAGCCTGAACCACCAGAGTGGGACGCTTCAATGTCTCAAGAGGAGTTTCATGTTGTCAGGTCAGATTATTACGACGAATACTATCGACAAATAAGAGTCATGCCTTTGGTTGACGACCATTTAGATTTATCATGTTGGGAAGCAAAAGTAAGCGCCCAAAGGAAAAAAGAAAAGCTAGACCGATATAAAGGCTTTGATACTTTAAAAAATTGGATATTAAACAATGATACCAAGTGCTTTGCTAGTAAGTTGACAGCCTACTACACGATAAACAAAAGAGAACCCGAACAGGTTTGCGCTGGATGCCCTTATTGCCAAAAAAAGCAAAATTATAATAATCACTCACCTACATTGGGCGAGTTAGTTTTTGTAAAGAACTTACCTAGTTATGACGCATGGAATGCAAACTTAAGTTCCATGAAGCTCCATCAAGGAATATATTACGATCCGGAATTAAACAAGAGACCTCGCTCTTTAATGCGAGGGTGGGAACCTTGGATAACTTCGCTACTCGAGAATAAAACCGTTTTGGCTCTTCGAACAGATGAAGAGCACTTAGCAGCGTTTCAGAAAAGTTTACCAAAGGGGCTAAATCTATTTTGGATATTTGAATCTTTAACCAATGAAATAGAGCAGTCAAGTATCTGGCCTGAATTAATAATAGTCCCTGCAAAAAATCAAGATATTCCTAATTTAGGCTTCGAAGAGTCTCCAGCGCTTTTACTCGCTCCCAAGAACTTGAAAAGCCCTTGTAATCCTAATCGTCTATGGTGGTTAGACGACCACCACGCCATACCACTAGATCATTTTTTATTGAGTATAAGCCATGGCCATCATTAATAACGCACATCCGGGAAGCCAAATAAACTTGCTTTGTTTAATTTACAGAGTCTTACATCGTTCCCCTAATAAATATAATTTGGAAGAGTTGTATAACACTTGTAGACCAGAAGAATTGCTTTGGAAAAATGATCACAAAAAGCGATTTAGAGAAAATTTCAACTTTTGGAAAAAAGAAAGTTGGCGGCTTTGGGCTGAAGATGAAAATCAAAAACTTTACCTAACTGAGCAGAATGGAGGGAGCGCGAGCACTCGTGACGTTGCTAATCTAGTTAGAGATAAATTTTTTGAAGAGATTGATGAAAACTTTTTAGAACCTGAAAATAAGGAGGTCGCACAATTATACAGAAGCCTCGCCTTTATATTGTCATTACACTTGTTTGCCCCATTCGGCGGTGAATCTCTTACTGTCAAGAAACTAGATGCTAAGCTGCAAGATCTTTTTATTGACTATCAGTTGAATGATTCTGAAAAAGCCTATTTTTTGGAATATTGTCACTTTCTAGGCTTCTTGGAGATTAAATCAGCTACTCATCAGGAAACACAGTATGTTGTTGACCCTACCGAAGCTGTTAAAAGCGTTCTCGAAAAAATTTTTGTAGACAGGGCTCATATGGCAATACGGGACTTTATTAGAGTTTTGTCTGGACTATTACCAGTTCTCGATGGTGGATATTACAAAAGTAACGTGGAAAATTATTTAGAAAGCAAGAATTCGATGACATTTAACAGCAATCAGATCTCGGCCGCGTTGAGCCACGCACTTCAAAGAATCTATCATATGGGAATCATAAAGTTTGAGGTGTTATCTGATGATAGAAATGCTATGTCGCTTACCCTTCCAATAGAATCGGGTCCAATTAGTGTAGTTCAATTTAATCGGGAGGCTTACTGATGTTACAAGCCTATTGGCCAACAGAAGATCAAGTATCAAAGTGTATACGCGCTGAAGCTGAAGAGCTCTCTGAGCATGTGTTGATGGCAGTTCATGAACCCATGATACTTGAAAAGAAGCTTGTTCAAATAGGTGAGTCTCACTTATTTTACGAAAATGCAGAACAAGCCTTAATAGAAAATATAAAATCTTCAGAGCGCCCTGTGCCTATATTAGGCGATTCTGGGACAGGTAAATCCCACCTTATCCGGCTAGTCGATATCACATTAAGGAATGATCCATCCACACAAGATTGGATAATTAGGCGTATTCCAAAAAGCGCTAGCTTGAGGGAAGTCCTAACGATTTTACTTGATGGTCTTGAAGGTGATTTATTTGAGTCGGCCCGTAAACGCATTAAAGATGTCGGTCAGCAACTAAAAACAAGAGAAGTTGCCGAGCACTTGATTGTATTCATGGGACACCGACTGAAAGAACGATATGATGGATTACAAGAAGAAATAGCCCAAATAAAGCAATCTGGCATAAAACCGAGTGACGAAAAGCGTGCTCAAATTGAGGCAATTAAGCGGCATGCTAATCTCAATTCACTCCCATCTCTGCTAGGCGACTCCAATTACAAAGAGACACTAATCAAAGAAGGCGGATGCATATATCAAATAGCTAAACGGCTTACGAGTGGTAGTTCGGAAGCGGAGTTAATAGAAAATAATTATCAGCTTACACCAGATGATCTGGACTTTAACCTCAATCTCGGCGATTTATCACTTGCAGCACGCAATTATGTAAATGATAAAAGCCTCAATACGATGACCGAAAGGCGAAAAGAAGCCGTCAACTTGCTGAATGAAGTAATAAGTGAAGCTTGTAATAAAGTTTTTCAGCACTTATTCCAACTTCATGGCGGTAATTTTCTAGATTTATTTGCGGAGATTCGACGTTATCTCAAAGGCAGAACTCTTGTAATACTCGTTGAAGATATGTCATTGATTACGGCGATAGAAAGTGATCTCATTACTAGTTTAACGAGAGAGGGAGTTCGTGATGGCAATGAAGAAATGTGTGTTGTTAGATCTGCAATTGCAGTAACAACAGGATATGAGGGCTATGCACGACACCGAAACTCGATTGTTGGACGTAATGCAGGTTTCGAATGGAACATTATTAAGGTAGTTGATAATTCCGAAACCTTATCGGGAAGAGTTCAAGACTTTTGTGGTCGTTATTTGAATGCGTCTCGCCACGGCAATGACAAGTTAAAAGAATATTTCAAAAATTTTGTGAACAATGGGAATAGCTATCCTGTGTGGCAGTCTCAAGAACAGGATGTTTTAGATCGAGCACAGGCTTTTGGGAATTCACCATCTGGTTTTCCTCTATTTCCTTTCAATAAAGTCTCAATAGATGCATATATACAAAAATATTGTCGAGATGTTTCTTCGAATGAAATAGTTTTTAATCCGAGAATGGTATTAAAACACTTCTTGATTGAGAACCTGAGCACTTACCGCCATATTTATGTGGAGCAGCAATTTCCTCCTGCAGGATTTGGCGGCTTTAATTGTGCCAGCAGTCTTGCGGGGGAGATTAAGAGAAATGTTCATAAAGATATTGAACGCAGCATGACATTAGCTTCGATCTGGGGGTTTGGTGCCACCAAATTGGGAGAGCTTTCTAGTGTATTGTCATCAAATGTGGCGAGAGAGTTTGGTTTAGATGAATTTGCAACCTGCTTGGATGCTATTGCCGCCACTCCTATTCGAAAGCCGGCAGGCTCGGGGTCAGGTACGAAAACAGCCCTACAAGGTGGAGCAAAAAGCGCAACGCAAGGGACTAGCAAAAATACTGGAAGTGATGCTG
This sequence comes from Pseudoalteromonas nanhaiensis, assembly GCF_051235485.1. Classification (NCBI taxonomy): domain Bacteria; kingdom Pseudomonadati; phylum Pseudomonadota; class Gammaproteobacteria; order Alteromonadales; family Pseudoalteromonadaceae; genus Pseudoalteromonas; species Pseudoalteromonas nanhaiensis. The sequence continues at coordinate 15,800 of NZ_JBPNYQ010000013.1, forward strand.
AGACCGAACCTGATGTATCAGCAGTGATAGCAGATAATGTGGAGAGGTACTTTGATAGAAAGTCTATTGATCAGAGCGCAGCAAAAGAACTTAGAAAATCGTTACTTGCCCTAATTACGCAAAATGTAAGTGCTAGTGATTTGTTAAAATGGAATTGCTTTAATAAACAGTCTTTTCCTAAGTTAACTTCGGGTGACAGAGTTCTGATTCATATACCATATAATGCTAATAACCCTGAGAGGACATGGGCTAGTTTTGGTTCAGAAAAAGAGTTTAAGAATAACTCGTTACCCTACAAATCATTTTTAATAGCGATTTTAAGGTTTGAGCGTTACGGGAACTGGAATTACGAAGAAGGTTATTCTGATTATTGTGAATACCAAAACTTTGCAAGCAAGTGGGTTCCAGAAGCTATAAACCAAATTGTAGAAAAAGCTCGGGAAGGATTGAAAGACAAAATCAGGGAACATCTTTCTCTTGCTGTTGCCATAGAGCCGACCGTGGCAAACAAAACAAACACCGATAAATTGGCATACCTATGCAGATCGAAAGAAGAGTTTATTGCAAATCTTCAGAAAACAGGTATTGAGCAGTGGGATAACCTTAGAGATAAGCTAATTAGTGATTGGCCTGAAAAGCAAAAACAATGGCTGGATTTAGTTTCTATTAATAATCATGCGCTTGAAGGAGACACAGTACTAAGAGCTTTGCATGGGCAATCTGTTGAGACGATACCATATGCCCGAGAAGTTCAAGTCATCCATAGAGATATCAAAGCTCGCTACCCAAGCTTTCAATTGCTCCAAGGCGTAACCAATAAAGAGGACTTCGTTGAGATTATGACTAGGTTATTAGATTTAATTAATAAGATGTCCTCAAATAGCCAGTATCAGGGAATGGTAGGCAATTTAACAGCGAAACAGTTGACTAACAGAATAACTAAAATAATTAATGGTGAACATTGGAACGCTGTAAAATCTGCTTTAGTGATGTTCGAGTTATTTGAAGTAAATAAAGCGATTATGGCTCTCAACAACTTTACCCTTTCGTTAGCGGATGAAGTTGCAGAGGTACTGGAAACTTGGAAACTAGCATACAAAGCTAATTTACAGCGAATGAAAATCGAAAACAAAGTAAATGGTGGTGAAGCACGTGCAGAGTACAAACAGCAGATTGACACTAAATTACAACAGTTGAAAGAGTCATTGAATGAACTAGCAGTAGAGGAGACTGAAAATGTCTGAGTTGTTAGGTCAAATAGAAGAGTTAGACATTGAACTTCAACAAGTGATCAATTGCAGCGAACATAAACAAGCAATTGAAGAATATGAGGTTATTTCAAGTAAATTAACTCCGTTAACACAAGAGTTAGCATCATTAATAATAAAACTTAATGTGGTTGATTCATTGCCAGAAAATTTTAATGAAATTCTCTATGAGGACTTCGAGAGAGAGAAGCTTACTTCTGGCAAAAAGAACGTAGAGCAAATGTATAGTGACTGGCAATCAATGGACTATTCGGTTCGTCAGGAGGAATCCTTTGCTAATACTGTAGATATTACGAGTTCAATTAATCAATTAATTGAGATCAAAATTAAAGCTAATTGGAATGCATGGATTAACGAGTTAACTAGCACTTTTTCTGTTTCTCCTGAGTTGCTTGAAACACAGAAAGATATCCCCGGCTTGAGCGGTATTTATACTGATTATAACCGTTATCTACTTAAGTTTGATTTAATTGCCAGAAGTATTCCTGACAATAACACTTCAATACATTCCTTGATCGAGCATGCAGAAATGTTAAGAGGATTTTTAGAGCAAATGGACTTTAATGTACCTGATAGTGTTAAGAAATTATTTAGTTGCTTGAACCAAGGGTATGGCAAATCTTTTGCGCCGTTAAACATGATAAATCAAGAGGTTATGAATTGGCTGGTAGAAACCGGAGAAATTAATAACTTTGTAGTTAGCCGAAGAAGATAAGGAGTTTTGTTGAATGAAATTGTCAATACTCCACAAGGTCTTAGATAAAGTTGAAGAACAAGAATTTAAGTTATTAGTCTGGGGGGATACCGGCGGTTCATTTTCTGAAGATGAAATTATTGAAATAATTGAACGTACGATACCTGAAGAAGACCCTGATGATGTTTTAGATGAGCTAATAGAAAAGGCATTTTTAACCCGGATATCTAATACGGTTGGGAGTAGCGTAAATTACCGAAGTCGAATGGGGCACTCTCTGCACCTTTTTCGTAGTTTAAGGCAATGGATGCATGGCCAAAACCTAGACGCTTCTAAATCTCTAGTTTCAGATTTTAGGTTCTTAAGACGGCCAAGGGCATATCCGATCCGTGATATTAGCGTCGATGAAGTCATCGCAACATGTAAAGGTGATGGGATCATGGACCGCAACATACTGGATGCGGTCAAAAGGCAAATTGGTGACTACAGTCTATCGGGTTTTCAGTTACGTTCTACAATTAGAACCTTGAATGCTTGGGAAAAGCATAAAAGAAGAGTTAAATATCCCTCTGCGACAATTACTTGTGCAGGTACTGGTAGTGGTAAAACAATGGCCTTTTTCCTGCCAGCCCTTTCGTCACTAGCTAAAGATATTATTGACGACAATTCTAGAAGGGTAAGAGTTCTGGCGATCTATCCTCGTCAGGAATTACTTAAAGATCAGTTCAACGAAACTTGGAATGCATGTCGTAAACTAGACGGGCTGACCCTTGGCCAATCAGGAAGAAAAATTAAAGTCGGTGCACTTTTTGGGAATACACCTCAGGATTCGCGATATATATTAAAGGGCCAACAACAATTCTTTTACTCGGGACTACTTCAATGCCCAACTGAAGGCTGTGATGGTCAAATGCGCTGGAACAAGGCTGATATTCTTCAGAATAAAGAGCGCCTGTTATGCCATAAATGTGGAAATGAGATTTTAGATGACGAAGTCTCATTAACGCGCAGAAGTATGGAAAATTGCCCTCCTGATATTTTGTTCACAACAACAGAAATGTTGAACCAACAAATGGGTAATCCACTTCGCCAGAAGCTTTTTGGTATCAACACTAATAAGACAATTCCGCTAGTGTTGCTCGATGAAGTTCACACTTATGGAGGCAACCAAGGAGCGCAAACAGCATACTTACTTCGCCGTTGGATGAAGTTATCAAATAGCGCACCACATTTTGTCGGTTTATCGGCAACACTTTCAGATGCCGAAAGTTTCTTTGCGAATTTAACTGGGACTAATCCTTCGCGTGTCAGGCTTGTGGAGGCACTCCCTAAAGAAATGGAGCAAGAGGGAGCCGAATACCTATTAGCATTAAGGGGAGACCCTGTTTCTCAAACTGCACTGCTTTCTACAACAATTCAGTCTGCCATGCTTACTCGAAGAGTCCTAGATCACCGTTCCGAAAAACCATCAGAAGGTACTTGGGGAAACAAGACTTTTATATTTACAGATGATCTGGACGTTAATAATCGTCTTTTTTCTCAACTGGCAGATGCGGAAGGATTTTGGCAAAGAAAAGGGCAACTAGTGGATAATAACAAAGGGCCTCTAGCTAAACTGCGGAATCCTAATAGCGGCTCTGAACGTATAGATATGGTTTCTTTGGGGCAGGACTGGTCGGCATTAAAATATCATGGATTTTCTTTGGATGATTCAGATAGAGCAAACGTATCTAGAACCTCTAGTCAAGATGCAGGAGTTGACAAGGAAGCTGACTTGGTTGTTGCAACTGCTTCGTTGGAGGTTGGGTTTAATGACCCGGAAGTCGGGGCTGTTATTCAACACAAAGCTCCGAGAAATGTAGCTTCGTACTTACAGAGAAAAGGCCGTGCAGGACGTTCGAGAACGATGCGTCCTTGGACGATTGTTGTGTTGTCTGAATTTGGTAAAGATAGAGAGACTTTCCAACATTATGAACGATTGCTTGATCCCGAAATAAAGGTATTAGGATTACCTATTGAAAATACCCATATTCATCGTATGCAAGCTGCTATGGCAACTCTTGATTGGCTTGGAATGAAATTAAAAGCCAATTTATGGTTGCTACTAAATCAACCAAAAGACAATAAAACGGGCGGGCTAAAAACAAAGCTAAGTGAATTACTATTGTTAATTGAAGAAACTCTTGAGCCAAATGGAAGACTTCAAACTGAGCTATCCGAATATTTGCAAGATGCCTTGATGTTAAGTGAGGCACAAGTTAATTCAGCATTATGGCAAGCACCTCGTCCAATTCTTTTAGAGTTTTTACCAACTATTAGAAGGCAAATATCAACATGTTGGGGCAGTTGGGATTATAGACAGAACACCTTAGTTTCATGGAAAGAAACTAACACACGCTGGGGAGCACCAGTGGTTGAATTTATTCCTGATCAGTTGTTTAGTGATTTAAACCTCCCATCAATCGATATAGGCCTATTTAGAGGCGGTGAAGAATTATTTTGGGAAGGGATGCGATTTTTTCAAGCAATCAAAGAATTTGCACCGGGAAGAATTTCAAAACGATTCTCAACTTATTCAGGTCAGTCGTCCGACTGGTTGGTACCATTGAATTTTTTACCAAGTTTAGAGTTGCATAACACTTCCCAAAGGTTTGAGGTAGAACAGGCATTTGGATCTGGTTTAAACGAACTTGGTGAGTTTGAATTAAATGAGGACTCTAAACGAATTCGGGTTTTTAGACCTTATAAAATTTACCCTCAATCACTTTTTAACTCGAGAGAAATAGCTGAAACAAGTAATGCACTTTTAAATTGGCACTCAAAGTTTATTGCCCCTCAGCACGCTGAAGAGCACATCTTACCAACGGCAAGTATTTGGAGCCGCTATTTAAAGCATATTAAGTTCTATACCCACAGAACAACGACTCCAGTTGAGGTTGTTAGATTTAATACCGGCTCAAACTGTGAATTAAAGTTTAAACGAAGTGGTAAGAAAGCGAGAATAAATTTCGAATGGTCTAATAATGAAGAACAAGTAGGAATTGGTACAAGGTTAACAGTAGATGCGATGAAGTTTTCCTTTAGTGTAACTAATGAAGACCTACATACATGGCTAAAAGACGAAAAACTAATTTCTGCGCTTAGGGCTAGCTATCTCCAAGATCTCATTCGTAATAGCAACCTATGTGATGGTAACCCGTTTATGTCTGATTGGGTTTTTGAATGCTTTTTATCAGCTGTAACTATTGAAGCTTCTCAAAGAAACAGCCGAATTAAAACAGCAATAGAGTCTGTTGTTACTCAGCGCTCTAAGTTTAAATTGACAGATATGCCAGTTCTTCTATTTCAACAAAAATCGGTCGTCAGTGAAGAGGCTGAGGACGACCTAGAATTAAAGGACCAGAAGTTACAGGAAGAGTTGATCAATAAATTAAATGATCCGACCTTGATCAACGGATTAATTAGTCTAGGAAGAGTACTTTATACAGATTTATTTGACGATAAAGAGTTTGTTGAATGGGCTAAAGGCGTGCTTGCCAATAGTTTGGCTGCGGGGGTGCATCAAATGGCTTGCGTGGCAATGCCACAGATCGATGAGAGAAGTTTAGTTGCAGATCCTGTTTTTGAATCGAATGCTAGTTCGTTAACTATTTGGTTGTCAGAGCAAGATAGTGGTGGTTCTGGCGTGATAACACAGTTGCAAGATTTATATTCAGAGGATCCTCACCACCTCTTAGGTGTCTTAGCACGAACTTTCGAACCCGGTGATTATGAAAGGTTAGATACAGAACTAACGGCTTTATTAACTTTCTGTGTTGAAGATAATGATATTTCTATGGCCTTTGAAAATTTGCGCAATAGTACTTCCCATCAAGAAAGAGTTGATGCTAACAAGTTCTTGAAAACATCGATTACCAGAAAAGGTTTTCAATTTTCACATAGTTTTAGTGCCGTTTTACATAGTCGGATTTTGAAATCAGGCAGCAGCAAAAAATCTGATAAGGTTCTTCTGAGCTATCTTAGTGATTGGAGAGATTTACAAGCTGATTTAGGGATTGAGTTGCCGATGTCTATAGCAGGCCTGATGCTAGCAATAAAAATGAAACCTTGCTTATCGAATCAACAACTGTTCGAGTTTGCATGCAAGGTTCAATCAGTTCTTTGGCCAAGAGGAAACGCTGTTCGTGAAGCAATGCTCTCTTACTATAACCCATTTAAAATGGGAGGCTTTCGAACTGAGCGTATGCTTGCTGCCAAAATGTGTAGCCAACACATTGACTGCATTGAATACAGTGAAATTGGTTGGCTACAAAGCTTGCACGGTATATTAAGTCAGAAAGGTCGATGTGACCTAATTGTAAAACGTGACCAAAAACATGAAATATCTAGAGTTGTGTCGAGTGTTCATGTCACACCGCTAGATACAAATGGTTTACTTTTTTACCCAAGATTAAAAGCGTTTAATTTTTTGAATGGAAATGTTGTTTTAACATGGGAACTAGCGGAGGCCATAGTATGACTTATGTAAAATCCTCTCGAACCATATTTATCAATAATCAGTTTGGTATCAGGCAACTTAAAGAAACTCTTAGTAACTTGTTAATAGCCACTTCTATTTCTCCATCAGAAATATGGCTGGTTTCTCCATGGTTGAGTGATTTTGAATTATTGGATAACCGCTCTGGAGATTGGGATGGACTAAACCCATCTTGGGGCGCAAGAGGCGTTAGATTTAGTGAACTATTGATATTTGCCATTGAGTCAGGTTGCCGGTTGAATTTGGTGACTAACAATGACCACATCAATAAAGCATTTGAAGAAAGGCTAAACCAATATGTAGATGACAATGAGTTACTGAGAGTTGTTAAATCACCAAAACTGCATACAAAAGGCTTACTAACTCCAGAGTATTTTCTAGCTGGCAGTATGAATTTTACTTATAGTGGTACTCATAAAAATGAAGAGCAGGTAGTCTTGAATATTGATAAAGATACCATCCTTGAAGCCAAGTTAGAGTTCGAAGATTTATATGGGGTAAGCCAAAATGGATAATCATGTTAGCTCTTTTTTTGGTGTCGGCAATAATTGGGACTTAACCAAAATCATAGAAGGGAATTATCCTAAGCCTTTACAAAACTATCTTAGCGATATGCTTTCTTTCGCTACCAAAGATAAATACCCTTTTATTTTGCCAAGGTTAGATTCGAATCAACAGTTGTGGTTTTACATTGTCAGTGAAAACTTACTTCAATTAAATGAATTATTGAGCATGGTCAAGGCCTATTTAGGTTCGAGTTACATTTATACGGACCCAATAGAGTACAAAAGCACGAGTGATCCGTTGGAGCAAGAAATTCTTGAGATTTCTCCCCACGGCTTTTGCCGATTTGCAATACCACTAGCGTTAAATCCAAATAAACTCAAAGTCTACTGGGTAATGGATTCATTTAATAAATTAATTCAGCAATACCATGAACGACCACCCTTATTGAGCACAATAAAGCGCCCTATTGGAACTATTCTCAGAAGTTTTTTTATTGCGTGCAAACATCAAAGAGGAGGTAGTGCATACGAGTATTTTCTCGAGGTGAAGGCTCACCAGTCAATCAGCAATAGAAATTTATTGTCTCTTGAGTTGCAAGCGCTTTTTGCTGCTTCTAAGTGGAATGATATCTTACACCATCCACGGCTGCCAGATTTACTGTCAAGTAAAATACCGAGAAAATTGCAGGCGCAGTTGCTATTTGCAGTAAATGCAAAGTTTATCAAAGACTTTGACTTTGACGAGCTAGATGTTGAAATTGTTAGGCAACATCTACTGCCATATCAGTCGTTGTTTTTTTCTGCCCCAGACATACCTCAATCAGAAGATTACGTTCTTGAATGGAAAGCTTGGGTTACTGGTGCCAGTGCATTTGGGTATGTAAAGGTTAATTCTATTAGTCCTGATTTGCTAGGACTCGAATGGCTGAAGAGGTTATATGACTGGGCTGGATTGCCACAAGGTGAAGTACAAAAAAATAAAGTTCCAGAATATGATGACGTTTCTTCATTACTAAGTAAAGAACCTAGCATCGAAACAGGCTCTTTACTATTAAAGGAGTTGATTTTTTCTTCTCCAGAAATAGTCAAAAAAATCTATATTAAGATATCTGCGTATCCTGAAAACATATTCGAGAAACTAATGTCTAGCGCTCCGATAGCTGGCATGTGGCAGAGCTTAGAATCTGAGTATAGAGAACAAACTGCAATCAGCAGCTGGCTAAGTTTATTTGAACACTTAACCAAAGAGTATGACGAATCAAGCTTAAGTAACCTACTAAGAGTTGTTGATGAAGAAAGTGAATTTTGGGAAAAAGAAGAAGATTACCAAAAATTAGATACTGCCATTCAAAAGCTTTCGGAAGGTGCTGCTGCAAAAATTTTAAGGGACCTATTACCTCTTTTTGTGAGCTGGATTGAAAGACACAAGTTGAAGCTCTCTGTCACATCAATTGAACACCTAATGCTCATTTTGGTGATGGATGAAAAGAGCGCAATCGAAGACCTTTTACTCTGTAATGACTTAATGGAATTAATATTTGCTCAACCTCATTCAAAGGCACAGTATCTGTCTATTGTTGATACAGTTTCTCAATGCTGGTTAAATGTGGAAAGTGTTAATGGAATAGAGAGTTGTTTAGAGGTTTTTGAAAACTTAATTGATAGTCCGTGCCCTGATGAGAATATACGTTTAAGCTTCTGGATCCAAGTTCAGAGTTTTGCCATAAAGCATTGGCAACGATTGAATCAGGTAAATAGATTGCTATGCCAAGAGGTTGCTCTGGTCTTACAGGGGAGTTTAGACCTTTTTCCTGCTTCTAGAGAAAATAACCCTGAAGAAGTTACTAAAGATAAACCTGATCTATTAGGTAAAAAGCTTGCTATATATTCTTTAACGGAAAGTGCTGCTCGAAGAGCTTCAACAATTCTTCAAACTATGTATCCGGGCTTAGAAGTCAAAACTAACAGTGACAAATCGGCAACAGAAGCCTTAACTTCACTGATCAAATCATCTGATTACTTTATCTTTGCAGCAAGAAGTGCCGCTCATCAGGCATTTTACCCTTTAACAAGTGCTAGAAAAGACATTATTTATCCAGAAGGAAAGGGTTCTAGCAGTATGGTAAGGGCTTTTGAAAATACGATATTAGTTTAGTTTTAAAAACCTATACAGATAAATAAGTATGGTCAGTAATGTTTTACAACTCACATACCAAACAACTCCATCATGTTATGGTATCACAGACTCGTATGGTGAGACTCTCTACCAGAATGAAACACAAAGGTTTTCTCTGAATTAAAAAGGCTATTAGAGATATTATGGTTATTGAAGTGTGGGGCCGTAACAAGCCTTCCATGAATAAGTTTTGTTGAGCGTCCCTTCATTTCAATGCACCGAAATTATGGGTACGGTGTGAACAGTTCTAAATGGGATAAAGCATCAACCACTGTATGCTACCAGATGACCACTACAGAAAGCCATTATGATAAAACGTACTTCGATCTGAATGGCCTCCTATAGTAAATTACCTTTCAACTTCAACTTCAGCTTTATCGCGTAACTCATCTAAAAAATCAGACCAACGCTGCATCATAGCTCGTCGAGCGCTTAAATACTGTGCATGATTATATGAACGAGATGTTTGATTTCCGATATTATGAGCTAATTGCACTTCAATGTGATTAAAGTCTTCTTCTTGCTCATTAAGTAAAGTTGAAGCGACCCCTCGGAACCCATGAGCCACAATGTCTTCTGATGAATATCCTAATGCTTGCAACCTATTATTAATTACATTTTTACTAAAAGGTTGAGAGCGATTCATTTCCGAAGGAAAAACGTATTTAGAATAGCTCGTGTATTTATAGAGCGTTTTAAATTTTGAGAATGTTTGTGTTGAAAGCGGAACAATATGGTCTTTTTTAGTTTTCATATCTTCAGCTGGTATTAGAATGTACTGTTCTTCAAAAATTACGTGTTTCCATTGTAAGCAACGTAGTTCTGAAGGGCGTAAGAATAAGTGAGGCAATAATTTTAGCGCTTCTTGGGGACAAAATGTTCCTAAAGTGTTATTTTCGATTCTTAAAATTAACTGCCCAAGCTTTTGAGGATCTGTAATTCCTGCATGGTGTTTCACTTTAGGCATTTTACCTGTTAACTGAATATAGTCTAAATTAATCAGTGGGTTATTTTCTGTAATTTCTTTTGTAATAGCATAACGAAATATTCGATTAAGCATAGATAGCATCGGTGAGACTTTTCTCTTTGTGTCAGCATCAACTAATTGCTTAATAACTTTAATCAAATGCTGCTTTTTTATTTGATGTATTTGTAGCTTACAGAGATCTTTCAAGTCATTTTCTAGCCACCTTTTCAACTTTTTATAATTGCTTTCGCTCCATTCCGCTTTATTTATATTTAACCAATCTTGTGCGATTTTCCCAAAATTTAAGTTTTCATCTGAGCTTTCATACTTTTTGAGTTTTCTTTCGAGTGAGGGATCAATGCCTTCGATAAGATGAAGCCTCATTTCATCAGCTTTGGATCTGGCCATTTTGAGGGAGATCTTGGGGTATCTTCCTAATGAAATTTCTTTATGTTTATTTGCATACTTGTATTTGTATCTCCAGAGCTTTGAGCCAGTACTTTTTACAAGTAAATACAAGTTGTTACCGTCATATTTTTTTGTTTGTTTTTGCCCTTCAGGACATTTCAGTGCTTTAATTCTTTCGTTTGTTAGATTCATTTCTAATACCCAAATTAATTTAAGTTGGGGTATTTTATTTAAAAATCAGATCTTTCCAGAGCGTGATGTATGTGAGTTACCCCACATTATCACTCAAAACCTTTGAAATTTTATGAGTGCTCATAATGCTTAATGAATACATTCAAACTATAAAAAAACCCGCAAAGCAATGCTTTGCGGGCCTTATAAAGCTTTATGAACACTTATGAGTTCATGGTGGGGATGATGTCGGGTAAGGAGCAGCTATTACTGGCTACCCCTCCCCTAAGAACCGTACGAGCAAGTTTCCCCGCATACGGCTCAAGCCTTTATAAGTCAGTACCTAAGTACAGACCAGCGATTTAAGTTGGGAGCTTTGAGGATTCAATTTTCACTTAACCAACCTCAAAACCATCACAGTCAAAACCTGCAGCTGGAACTGCTGGTCTGAGCTAGCTTTGTCAAGTGACACTCAACAAAGCGAGGAACCCTCATCTCGCTCACTCCTGTTACCCTTTGCCCCTTTTGGTTAAGACTAACTGTTCCAGCAGCCATATGATTCGGGGTTATCCAAAAATGTTTGCAAGAAAATCTCCTTACTTTATTTCTGGTAACTAAAATCATATTTACCTAAACTAAATCAGTCAAGTTTACCTTTACTCTCAAGTGCATTTGTTACTGGCAATTGAGGGGGCGCAACAACACCTAATTATTCATTAGTTATGCACTTTGTGATTCTCTAAGCTTTATTTCCCCTTCCGGAGAAAGTCTAGCGTTAAGATAATCATATGTACTCTTTCCTAATGGTTTACTAATCACTGCTTGTATCAAACCTTGATTGTATAGATGTTGGAACAATTGAAAATCTAGTGGCGATTCGCTGTTTACCAAGCTTACCATTGTATTTTGCTTTATAAATTTAAGTATTTCATAAGTTGTCATGTAGACTCCTCGTATATAATTAATTATCAAAAAGCATGGCATCCTAGCATCCCGCTCCACGCTTGCTTTTTTATCCTTAAATGACAAATTTACTTTTGCAGCTGGCCTTCATATAACCAACTAATATAAGCTTATATCATGATGATATAATGTCAAATTTTAAATGCTTAAGTTGTGAATTTGCCTATGACAATTAGGGTGCAACAACACCAAGTTATCCAACTCGTCCGAACCGCCTTTTACCCTTTCCACGATATGATGGATATTCCATCCTGTTTCTTTGGTAATTTTATGGCGGCACATAGTGCAGCATTGCTGCTGCCTGAGCCAGAGCATCAGCACTTTCCTTTTGCCCTGCATTGATTCACGCCAAGCTCGCTCTAGGCGCTGCTCGAAGTATTCCTCAAATGCCAAGTCATAAGGGTTGGCCTCTGCCTTTATCTTGGTATGTCGCTTTATCACCACATCGTTACATGAGAACAGGCGAAGTATTTTCGACTCCTCCCATTCACCGGAAAACACCCAGTTGCGTTTACCCACTGTTTTAAAGTATTTCGCTTTAACCCAGCGAAAACGGCGGTTTTTATGCCGCCGTCGGCACCACTTCCAAAGCATTTTCCAAACCCGATAATCGACATAATTAAAGGTTTCTTTGGCGACAATGTGCCTGTGATAGTTAGCCCAGCCCCGAAGTACAGGATTGAGCATGTATATCAATAAACCGGCCGTCACCGTTTTGTTTCCGTTAATTAAGTCTCTAACTTTATGGAGGAACTTCCGCAGGTTCTTCCGGCTAGGCTTAATTAAAAGCTTGCCTTTGTACTTACGTAAGTTTTGCCCCAAAAAGTCAAACCCTTCGTCAATATGAGTTATCACCGTTTTTTCCGGCGATAGCGTCAGCCCTCGTTCCGCCATAAAGGCTTCCACGAGAGGTTTTACTTCATCTTCCAGCAACTCTTGTGAGATACCGGTAATAATGAAGTCATCTGCATATCGCACATAGTTGACCTTGGTCTTGTAGCTGGCTTTAGTGTTCTTCTTCCCAAAATGGGATTCGAGTACCGCTTCCAAACCATCAAGCGCCATATTGGCCAACACAGGAGAAATAATTCCCCCTTGCGGTGTCCCTGCTTCAGTCGGATTCAATTTACCTGATTCCATATAACCGGCTTTCAGCCATTTTCCGAGTACTCGTTTATCCAATGGAATATTGGCGAGTAACCAGTCATGACTGATGTTATCAAAGCACCCTTTGATATCACCTTCTAACACCCATTTGGCAGAATGCTTGCGACTGAGATTCACAAAGCATTGTTCAATCGCATCTGCCGTTGAGCGCATCGGGCGAAAGCCATAGCTGTTTCTATCGGCGATTGTTTCCGACACAGGCTCTAGCGCCAGCAGGTATAACGCCTGCATGGCTCTATCGAGCATGGTCGGTATTCCGAGCGGTCGGTGTTTGCCATTCGCTTTAGGAATATACACTCGCCTTAACGGTTTGGGCTTATAGCCCTTACGCGTTAACCGAAACAGCGCAAGCCATTTACTGTCAGGTGTACTCCATAACTCCCCATCGACACCGGCAGTCCTTTTGCCTCGATTTTCAGTCACCCGTTTAACCGCCAATGCCTTGGCAGCAAACGAGCGCACCAACATGCGTTGCAGGGCTTTCACCTTGCGCCACTGTTGTTGCTTCGTCGCCTTCGCGATCCGTACTTGTAACCCTCTCACCTTGTGCTCAACCGAATACCAATCAATGGTATGCCAGCTGTTTGCTTGGTGGGAGAACGCAGGTACATGGAACATACATTCCGTACTCATCTTGCTTTCCTCCATAACCACAAAACGGAGAAAAGCCAAACCCTTACGGGGATAGCTAATCCCCGCTTGGGTTAATTTGTTAGATGGCTTTACACGCCTTCACACGATTAAAGACCAGTCTGAATTTGGCACTCTTTCGAGTTAGGGCAAAGTTAGAACCCCTATCCGAACCATTACAGTTCAGCCTTCGCTTGGTCAGACATCCTTTACCCGCTTATCCAACAGCGCTCCTTACGGATTGCCTGCCTGTATTACTGTTACCAGCAATCAGGCGAATAATCGGGCTTACCGAGTTCCATTGCAGTTACACGAGCAACGTAGGTTCTGTCTATCTACCGGTGGTCATAAGACGGCGTAATCCCAGATGTAAAAGGATTAACCGACCACGTACCTTTTGGTCAGAGCGCATCAACAATATTTCGCTCTTTGCGGTTGACGGTATTTATCAACAGTTCACTTACGTTAACCATATTGCCCAGCCTAGCCCCCAGCTAGCTTATTGTTAGCCAACTATGCCCTCTCTCACGAGTTAAGACACCGTTTACACAGGGGTACATTGTCAGGAAGCTTTGCACCATGCCGTTACCAGCATCGCACTATCCCTAGGCTACTGTTAGCCGTATAACAGGTCTCGCTACCGAAGTGCCGAAGCAAAGCGGTGAGACAATAACTACAACAGCTTACGCCCGTAGGTCGTAAACTCGTCGAGATTTAGAAAACGCGTTCAGAAGTAACCTTATAAAGGTTGCATCCTCAGCTTTTGAAGCGAAACTACTTAACAACAGAGCGCCCAACAGGCATGCGATGAATTACCTTCTCGCTACTCTTCAGGGGTAAACCTAAAACTCTGAAATTGTTTGTTTCCGTAATGCCGATGACTGATGTCTCGGTGACTTGTTTTCCAATCGTAAAGACACGATTGCGCGACCTTATCACTCAGATAAGTCCGGCATTCGGTTTTACCCCCGAATACCGGAGTCGACTACTAGTTTTGCAGGTTGGGAAAGTGAGTGCTATAGTTAGCACTCACTCTGAGCTAGTCCTGCTAGGCTAGTGACCTACGCGACTCTCGTCGCACTACATCATGCCGCCCATACCACCCATGCCGCCCATGCCGCCCATATCAGGAGCACCAGCGTCATCTTTAGGGATTTCAGCAACCATTGCTTCAGTTGTGATCATAAGACCCGCGATTGAAGCTGCGTACTGTAGTGCAGAACGCGTTACTTTAGTTGGGTCTAAGATACCCATTTCGATCATGTCGTTGTACTCGCCAGATGCTGCGTTGTAACCGTAGTTACCTTCACCACCTTTTACAGAGTTAACAACAACAGATGCTTCGTCACCTGCGTTCGTTACGATTTGACGAAGTGGTGCTTCCATCGCACGTAGTGCAACTTTAATACCGTGGCTTTGGTCTTCGTTGTCGCCAACTAGCTCAGCAAGTTTGCTTGCTACGCGAACTAGTGCAACACCACCACCCGGTACAACACCTTCTTCAACCGCTGCGCGAGTTGCGTGTAGAGCATCTTCTACGCGGTCTTTCTTCTCTTTCATTTCGATTTCAGTTGCTGCGCCAACTTTGATTACTGCAACACCGCCAGCTAGTTTAGCCATGCGCTCTTGTAGTTTCTCTTTATCGTAGTCAGACGTTGCTTCTTCGATTTGTGCTTTGATTTGTGCAACACGGCCGTTGATACCGTCTTCTTCACCTGCACCATCGATGATTGTTGTATCATCTTTAGTGATCACAACGCGTTTCGCTGTACCTAGGTCTTCGATTGTTGCTTTTTCTAGCTCTAAACCGATTTCTTCAGAAATTACTGTACCACCAGTTAATACTGCGATGTCTTGTAGCATTGCTTTACGACGGTCGCCAAAACCTGGCGCTTTAACTGCAGAAACTTTTACGATGCCGCGCATGTTATTTACAACAAGTGTTGCAAGCGCTTCACCTTCAAGATCTTCAGCAATAATTAGTAGTGGCTTGCTAGCTTTAGCAACTGCTTCTAATGTAGGTAGTAGCTCACGAATGTTAGATACTTTTTTGTCTACAAGTAGAATGTAAGGGTTGTCTAGCTCTACAGCGCCTTTTTCAGCGTTGTTGATGAAGTAAGGAGACAGGTAACCGCGGTCAAACTGCATACCTTCAACTACGTCTAGTTCGTTTTCTAACGACTGACCTTCTTCAACAGTGATAACGCCTGAATCACGGCCAACTTTTTCCATTGCTTCTGCAATGATGTCACCGATTTCTTTGTCAGAGTTAGCAGAAATAGTACCTACTTGAGCAATCGCTTTAGTGTCTGCACATGGTACAGAAAGCGCTTTAAGCTCTTCAACCGCAGCAGTAACTGCTTTATCGATACCACGCTTAAGGTCCATTGGGTTCATACCCGCTGCAACTGCTTTTAAGCCTTCGTTTACGATAGCTTGCGCTAATACAGTTGCTGTTGTTGTACCGTCACCTGCAGCGTCATTCGCTTTAGACGCTACTTCTTTAACCATTTGTGCGCCCATGTTTTCGAACTTGTCTTCAAGCTCGATTTCTTTAGCTACAGACACACCATCTTTAGTGATTACAGGAGCACCGAAAGATTTGTCTAATACAACGTTACGGCCTTTAGGACCTAAAGTTACTCTTACTGCGTTTGCTAAAATATTTACGCCAGTTAGCATTTTGCTACGTGCGTCACCTGCAAAAAGTACTTCTTTTGCTGCCATGATTTAATTCCTCTTAAATTCTGTAAACGGGTTGCTAAACGAAAAGTAGGATTAGCCTACAATGCCTAGAATGTTATCTTCACGCATGATCAGGTACTCTTGACCTTCGATCTTTTCAGCTTTTTCAACATAAGAGCCGAACAGCACAGTGTCACCGGCTTTAACTTCTAATGCTCTTACTTCACCGTTGTCTAAAACACGGCCATTACCAACAGCGATAACTTCTCCGCGAGTTGATTTTTCAGCTGCAGAGCCAGTTAATACAATACCGCCAGCAGACTTAGTTTCTTCTTCTAGACGCTTAACGATGACGCGATCATGTAAAGGACGAATGTTCATTTATTTAGTTCTCCTAACAGTTTCTGAACAGTACAGAAAAAATCTTGTGTTATTGCAGGGGAGTGCTAAGCCACCCGTTGCGTTTCATTGCCTTCATTAATGGGGGTGGCTTAAAAAAATCCAAGTACAAAAATTAAAAAATTTTAATCTTTTCGCTCAAATTCACCATCAATAGTTGTCGGTTGATGAGTTGGCTCTTCGTGTTGGGGTGCTTTACTGTGGTATTGAAAGTGTGCAGAGCCTTGATTCGCTTGTGAACTCATACGCACAGTTGCATGGCTGGCAAGGCTTGCAGCTAATTTATTACGTATTGCTGGGGTAAGTAATAAAAAGCCAAAAAAGTCTGTCATTATGCCAGGAGTCATTAATAACACTCCGGCAATAATCACACACAAGCCAGTAAATAATTCTTTCGCAGGCATTTGCCCTTGCGCCATTTGTAGTTGCACATTTTGGATTGCTCCCATGCCTTGCTGCTTCACTAATTTGGCACCAACAATGGCCGTGACGATAACTAGCGCTATGGTGGCAAACCCGCCAATGACTTCACTCACTTGAATAAGTAAGGCAATCTCCACAATCGGCACTAAAATAAATAACAAAAACAAAAATCTAAACATAACGCTCTCTAAAAATGTCACTCTCTTTGGAGTCAATGAAATATAAGTTGGGGTGATCGGGTCTTTTTTCAAGCTGGAGCCATGAATCACCTAGCTCGCTACACATTATTGCTGCTATCAGCTACTATGGTGCGACTCACGTGATCAAAAAAAGGTTCCTTATGAATACGCATTATCGACTGATTTTTACTACTTGTGCGAATGAAGCTGAGGCTCGTCAGCTGGCTCAACACCTAGTGAAAGAAAAGCTAGCTGCCTGTGTCAATATTCTGCCTACTATCGAATCTATCTATATGTGGGAAGGCGAGTTAACGCAAGCGACAGAGAGTAAATTACTGATCAAAACTAAATCAGAAAAAATGAATGAGGTGATCCAAACTATCAAGAAATTGCATAGTTATGAGGTCCCTGAGATTCAGGTCGTTGATGTAGCAACAGGCAATTTAGCCTATTTTAATTGGATGGATGAGGTACTTAATTAATGCGATCGTTCCTTTTATTACTTTGCGCACTGTGGTTATTGCCTGCAAGCGCAAGTAATAGCAATTTACTTGGTAATTTACTGCAGCAACCTGCAGAACACACCTTTCTCCCTGTTGATAAAGCCTTTGTTTTTGATTTTGATCAGCAAGGTAAAACCTTATTCATTGGTTGGGATATAGCGCCCGATTATTATCTTTATAAAAAGAAAGTCGAAATTATTGCCAAGGGAGCTGATATAGTGGTGCCTGAGCTTGGTAAAGGCGTCATTATTGAAGATGAGTTTTTTGGTAAGACCGAAGTATTTTTTGATTCATTAAGTGTGATAACAAAAGTAAGCAACATCACAGATGGGGCAGTTGTTAAAGTTCGTTTTCAAGGCTGTGCCGAAGCGGGGTTATGTTATCCGCCAGAAGTGAGAACCATTCCTTTATCTGTGATTGCTGGTGAGCAAGTATCGCAAACTGCAGATGCTGGCAATGCATTGGCTGCATTAACACAAGCCGAAGAGGTAAATGACGCATCATCAGCGCCTTCTCAAGAAGTATCAAAACCAGTTGGTGAGCAGTCATATACCGATAAACTAGCGTCACAAGGTTTACTAACGAACCTAGTTATCTTCTTTTTAGTCGGTGTTGGTCTGGCTTTTACACCATGCGTATTCCCAATGTTTCCGATTTTGTCGAGCCTTATTGCAGGTCAGCAGAATTTATCGACTAAAAAAGCGTTTTCGCTGTCGTTTGTTTATGTGCAAGGGATGGCAGTTACCTATGCAGCACTGGGCTTAGTGGTTGCATCTTTAGGTGGGCAAGTACAAGGGTATTTGCAGCATCCTACAGTACTAATCAGCTTTAGTATCTTATTTGTATTGCTAGCAATGTCGATGTTTGGCTGGTACGAAATTAAACTGCCAAGCGGCATGATGAATAAACTCACTCAGGTTAGCAACCAGCAAAAAGGCGGCAACTATGTTGGCGTATTTATGATGGGTGTACTGTCTGGCTTAATTGCTTCACCTTGTACTACTGCACCACTGTCAGCTGCATTGCTTTATGTTGCACAAAGTGGTGATTATTTAGTGGGAGGTTTAACTTTGTATGTACTGAGCTTAGGCATGGGACTGCCTTTATTATTGCTAGGTACATCAGGTGGTAAACTACTTCCTAAAGCCGGTGGTTGGATGGAACAAGTGAAAACGTTATTCGGTTTCATTATGCTAGCTGTGCCGCTAATTCTGCTAGAGCGTATTGTTGATATCGAGATCATTTGGTTAATGGCTGGTTTATTAGCACTTGCTACAGCCTTGTACTTACATCATTGGCAAAGTGGTCAATCGCAAGGTAAGTTAAAAACAGCATTATGGTTTGCTGCAACCTTACTGGTTGTGACTGGGGCAAGTTTAACGAAAAATTATTTTTGGCCGACTAAAGCGGCGGTTGCACAAGCTGAAGTGCAAACACATGGCTTTAGACAAGTTGCTAATTTAAGTGAATTGAAAGAAGAGATTGCAAAGGCAAGTAGCGAAGGGCGCTTAGTAATGGTCGACTTATACGCTGACTGGTGCGTCGCGTGTAAAGAGTTTGAACACTACACGTTTCCTGATGCTAAGGTACAAGAACAATTTGCGCACTTTGAGTTAATCCAAATCGATTTAACCGAAAGTGATGCAAAAACCATTGAGCTAATGGAAGAATACACGGTATTCGGGTTACCCAGCATTTTGTTCTTTGACAGCCAAGGTAATGAGCTTTTAGAGCAACGTGTAACAGGCTTTTTAAATGCTAAAGACTTTGCAGAACATCTGGCAAAAGTGCGAAATACTGCTAAATAAACGCAAACGTGCTAGAAAATAGCAAAACGCCACTCATCTGAGTGGCGTTTTTGTTTCTCACTAAGAAAAAGTACTCTAACTAAAAGTAAATGAGTGATTTTTGTTGTAAAAGTTCAATTAAATAGCAAGAGAATACAGTGATTAACCCTGTTGTGTGCCTTGCTATGCCTACACTTTCTTTGTGCTATGAGTGATTAGACCAGTATTTTGCTGCTATTTACGTCGAAATATCTATAATAGGTGGTTAACGTGAGAAATAGTTGCTATTTTACATCGATACGCTTAGGTTAAGCGTGGGTTTATGATGAATATGGTTAAACTGCTTACTTAAAGGATATATCGCGTATTATGGCTGCAAAATTCAAACTTTTAGTTCTTAATGGGCCAAATTTAAACATGCTTGGCAAGCGTGAACCAGAAAAGTACGGCACCCAATCTCTTGATGAGATTATCGCTGAACTTAGTCAGGTTGCTGCGGGTCACAATGTTGATTTAACGCATTTTCAAAGTAACAGTGAAGCTGCATTAATAGAGCGAATTCACGATGCATGGCAAGTGGTTGATGCAATTATTATTAACCCTGCCGCATTTACGCATACAAGCGTTGCCTTACGGGATGCATTACTCAGTGTGAACATTCCCTTTTACGAGGTGCATTTAAGTAATGTGCACGCACGGGAGGCATTTCGTCATCATTCGTATTTTTCGGATGTGGCACAAGGCATTATCGTAGGATTAGGAGCAATGGGTTATAAAGTAGCACTTGAAGCTGCGGTTAGCCGGTTGCAAAACACACATTAATTTTAAATAAAACTTACAGGCGGGTCGTTCATGGATATTCGCAAGATCAAAAAACTTATCGAACTAGTAGAAGAATCTGGTATTGCTGAATTAGAAATCACTGAAGGTGAAGAATCAGTACGCATTAATCGTAACAACATGAGTGCAGCGCCTGCAATGCAGTATGCTCCTCAACAGTACGCAGCGCCTGCACCAGCGCCAGCAGCTCCTGCTCCTGCAGCAGAAGCGCCAGCGGCAGACGCAGCACCAGCAGCACCAACAGGTCATCAAGTTAAATCGCCTATGGTTGGTTCTTTCTACTCAGCAGCTTCTCCTGAAGCAGCACCTTATGTAGAAGTAGGTTCAAAAGTAAATGTTGGCGACACGTTATGTATCGTTGAAGCAATGAAAATGATGAACCAAATCGAATCTGATAAAGCCGGCACAGTAAAAGCTATCTTAGTTGAAAATGGCGAGCCAGTAGAATTCGATCAACCTTTATTCATCATTGAATAACAGCGCAACAAAAGGCCAACTCTATGTTAGATAAAGTAGTCATTGCAAACCGAGGTGAAATTGCACTTCGCGTACTGCGCGCCTGCAAAGAGCTTGGGATCAAAACTGTTGCTGTGCATTCAACGGCAGACCGTGATCTTAAGCACGTGTTACTGGCAGACGAAACAATTTGTATTGGTAAACCGGCAGCAAGTGAAAGTTACCTAGATATTCCGCGCATTATTGCAGCGGCAGAAGTAACAGACGCAGTTGCTATTCACCCAGGTTATGGTTTCCTTTCTGAAAATGCAGACTTTGCTGATCAAGTTGAGCAAAGCGGCTTTGTATTTATCGGTCCTAAAGGCGACACCATTCGTTTAATGGGTGATAAAGTTTCTGCAATCGAAGCAATGCGTAAAGCGGGTGTACCTTGTGTACCAGGCTCTGATGGCCCATTAACGGCAGACAGCGAGCGTAATATTCAAATCGCTAAGCGTATTGGTTACCCTGTAATCATTAAAGCAGCAGGCGGCGGCGGTGGTCGTGGTATGCGTGTTGTTCGCAGCGAAAAAGAACTAATCGATTCAATCGCTCTTACTCAGCAAGAAGCAAAGCAATTCTTCGGTAATGGTATGGTTTACATGGAAAAATTCCTTGAAAACCCTCGTCACATCGAAGTTCAAGTACTTGCTGATGGTCAAGGCAATGCAGTTCACTTAGGTGAGCGTGATTGTTCAATGCAACGTCGTCACCAAAAAGTGGTTGAAGAGGCTCCAGCGCCAGGTATCACAGCTGAGATGCGTAAGTTCATCGGTGACCGTTGTACTCGTGCATGTATCGAAATTGGTTATCGCGGTGCAGGTACGTTCGAATTCTTATATGAAAACGGCGAGTTCTATTTCATCGAAATGAATACCCGTATTCAGGTTGAGCACCCAGTAACAGAAATGGTCACTGGCGTTGACTTAATCAAAGAGCAGTTAAAAATTGCAGCTGGCCAACCATTATCATTCACTCAAGAAGATGTGGTTATTCGTGGTCACGCAATTGAGTGTCGTATTAATGCGGAAGACCCAGAAACATTTATTCCATCACCAGGTAAAATCACGCGATTCCACCCTGCTGGCGGTTTAGGTATTCGTTGGGACAGCCACATCTATGCAGATTACACAGTACCACCTCATTACGATTCAATGATTGGTAAGCTGATCTGTTACGGTGAAAACCGTGATGTAGCAATTGCTCGTTCACGCAATGCGTTAAACGAATTAGTGATTGATGGCATCAAGACCAATACGCCACTGCACAAGAAAATCTTGGCAGATGAGAACTTCCAAAACGGTGGTACAAACATCCACTACCTTGAGAAGAAACTCGGTCTGTAAAAAAATTCTGTTTAAGCTAAAAAGCCGGCAACTTTGCCGGCTTTTTTATGTCAAATTAGGCATAAGAGCGGCTCTCGCCTTATAAAAATTATCTGGTATGATTAACAAAGTAATGTGTTTTTAGTTTTTCATGAGGTAACAATGACCGACAGTGTTGGTTTTCCACTGGCTGATGAAGCTGCAACGGTAAATATGGGCAATCAACTTGCAGCGTTGATGGAACAAGGGGCTGTCATTTATTTGCACGGTGATTTAGGTGCCGGTAAAACCACATTAACCCGTGGTATCGTGCAGGGTTTTGGTCATCAAGGAAAGGTTAAGAGTCCGACATATACACTGGTTGAGCCTTATCAACTAACTAAAGCTGATGTTTATCACTTTGATTTATATCGTTTAGGTGATCCTGAAGAGCTTGAATATATGGGCATTCGTGATTATTTTTCGCCACAGGCTATTTGTGTTGTTGAATGGCCTGAGAAGGGAGGTGAATTTATCCCAACTCCCGACCTTGATATTACTTTGCGTTATGACGGTGAGGCACGTGCTATTGTTATTAATAGCTTAACTAAGCGCGGTCAATCTATTGTCGAACAATTGAAGAGCGTGTAAGAATAAACATATAAAAATAAAGGTGTACTAGTAAAAATGGGTCGTTGTACGTTTAAACTATTAACTATTTTAATGTTTTTGGTTGTGAGCCAGGTTGCGCTTGCACAAAATACTATTAATAGCGTACGCGTTTGGCCCTCACCAGATAGCACCCGTGTGGTATTTGATCTAGATGAAAAGCCTGATTACAGCTATTTCATGCTGAAAAACCCAGCGCGTTTAGTCATTGATCTAAAAGATACTGATAAGCTCGATAACTTGCCTGCTATTCCGCAAAAGCATCAAATAGTTTCAAAACTTCGTTACTCAAAGCCTAAAGATAGCAAAAGTGTGCGTTTTGTTTTTGAACTAGCACGCGCCAGTAAACCTGTGGTGTTTGCCTTATTACCTACCGAACCATACAAGCACCGTTTAGTCGTTGATCTCATCGACAAAACAACGAAAGCTGAGCCTATTGCTGCAACGAATACCAGCGTTAAAAAGCGTGAGCTACAGCAAGAGCGCGATATTGTTATTGCCATTGATGCAGGTCACGGTGGTGAAGACCCAGGCTCAATTGGTCCATCGGGTACTTATGAAAAAGATATTACGCTACAAATAGCCAAGCGCTTAGAGCGAATGATTGATGCCGAAAAAGGCATGATTTCGCGCATGGTGCGCCGTAGTGATTATTTTGTTAACTTAAATACGCGAACCAGCATTGCCCGTGAGAAAAAGGCCGATTTCTTTGTCTCGATTCATGCCGATGCGTTTACTAGCCCGCAGCCAAACGGCGCCTCTGTGTGGGTGCTCTCACTGCGCCGAGCTAACTCAGAAATAGGTAAGTGGATTGAAGATAAAGAAAAGCACTCCGAGCTTTTGGGTGGTGCCGCTGGGGTATTAAAAGATACCGCGAGCGAAAAATATTTAGCACAAGCACTGCTTGATATGTCGATGGATCATTCGATGAAAACAGGCTTTAGTGTTGCACAAGAAGTAGTTAGTGAATTAAGAAAAGTAGCTAAAATGCATAAGAAGCAACCACAAGCGGCGAGCCTTGCGGTATTAAAATCACCGGATATTCCGTCTATTTTGGTCGAGACAGGGTTTATTTCGAATCCGCGTGAAGAGCGAATGCTAAAAACGGCGCAGCATCAGGAGCGCTTAGCGAAAGCAATTTTCACCTCAATTAAAAATTACTACATGCAAAATCCCCCAGATGACTCGTTATTTGCGAAATTAAAAGCGCAATTTCCAACAAAGCACAGAGTACGTCCGGGTGAGTCGTTAAGTATTTTGGCAAGCAGATACAACACCTCTGTTAGTAAGCTAAAAACGGTCAATAACTTAAAATCGAATACCTTGTTTATAGGTCAAGAGCTTGATATTCCGCAAAGCTAGTCAATTTTCGTGTTAGGAACACTATGAGTATAGAAATACTACCCGCGCGATTGGCTAACCAAATTGCTGCGGGTGAAGTGGTTGAACGCCCTGCATCGGTTGTAAAAGAGCTGGTCGAAAACAGTTTAGATGCTGGCGCAACGCGCATTCAAATAGATATTGAACGGGGTGGTCATAAGCTCATTCGCATTCGCGATAATGGCTCTGGTATTAATAAAGATGAACTAACCCTCGCGCTTTCACGCCATGCCACGAGTAAACTAAAATCACTCGATGATCTTGAGAACATTTGCTCGCTGGGTTTTCGTGGTGAAGCACTGGCGTCTATAAGCTCTGTATCACGGTTAACATTAAGTTCAAAGCCAAAACACCAAGAGGCCGCATGGCAAGCCTTTGCTGAAGGTCGTGACATGGCTGTGCAAGTAAAACCAACCGCACATCCTGATGGTACTACTATCGAGGTTAAAGACTTGTTCTTTAACACGCCAGCACGCCGTAAATTTCTTCGCACCGAGAAAACCGAGTTTTCACATATTGATGAACTTATAAAGCGCATTGCGCTGAGTCGTTTTGATGTGTCTATTACGCTTACTCATAACGGTAAAGTGGTGCGTCAATACCGTGCTAAACCAAACCCTGAGCAAGCAATAACGCGTGTAGCACAAGTTGCTGGCAAAGCCTTTAGTGAACAAGGGCTGCATATTCAATCTGGTGAAGCTGGTTTGATGCTGCGTGGTTGGGTATTACCGGTGGGCTCAGCGAATAGCACGCAATATACCTATGTTAATAATCGCATGATGCGCGATAAACTCATTTTGCATGCGATCCGCCAAGCGTTTGAAGAAGTCGCAGGTTCAGAAGAGCTACCAGGCTTTGTAATTTATATTGATATTGACCCTCGTCAGGTCGATGTAAACGTGCACCCGGCTAAGCATGAAGTGCGTTTTCATCAAGGCCGCTTGGTGCATGACTTTATTTTGCAGGCAATTAAACAAGTTGTTGTGCCGCTTCAGCAAGAGGCTGGTTTTGTTCAGGAGCCGACCTTTGACCGCACTCCGTTTGCCGAGGCTAATTCACAAAGCTCGCAGCCACACTTTAATCAGGCTATGGCAACTGAGCAATATGATTACCCTAAATCTGAATTACAGCCAACACGCTCACCGAGTTATTCAGGAGCCACAGGGCGCTCAGGCGGAGGTTTTAGCAACAGCCAAGGACGCAGTAAAACATCGCATCAAGATGTGAATGCTTTTTATCAAGGGATCAGTGAGCAACATGCCGCGCATTTTGATCAAGTACGCCCAGAGCCAAGCATTGCTGCCCCCGTTACTGAGCAGACAAAGCTTGCTAAACTCATTCACGTACGTGAAGGTGAGTGTGTATTTAGTGAAGATAATCAATTGTTTGCTGCTCACTTTAAACATGCCTTAGCACTCGACTGGCAAGCCCAAGTAGAGCAAGCGGGTAGCCTTGACGGCAAAGCCTTATTATTACCTGTAAGAGTCAATGCAAGTGCTGACGATATGAACGCTTTAAATGCTCAGCAGTCGTGGTTTACCTTACTAGGCTTTGATTTAATACTTGAAAAACAGTTTGTGATGGTAAAAAAATTACCACCCTGTCTGTATTTACTCGATGTGAGTAATGCTATTGAACGGCTGATCAACGGCTGTAAAGCATCAGCTAATTCACTTGATGAATGGCTAAATTGGCTGGTTCAGCAAATACCAACACGTTATTACGCAAGCCAAGCCTTCGCGGAGCAAGTATCGCGGTTAGAAAATAATCCACAAACTATGCAACGTTTACGCGAAAAAGCGGTTAAAATAGAACTATCTCAGTTTTTAAATTAAGCAAGGTATTTAGGCTTGAATAACTTACCGGTCATTTTTTTAATGGGACCAACCGCTGCGGGGAAAACCGATTTAGCAATTTCATTGTGTGAGCATTTAAACACTGAAATAATCAGTGTTGATTCAGCATTGGTCTATAAAGATATGGATATAGGCACAGCAAAACCAAACGCTGAAGAGCTTGCTCGTGCGCCACATCATTTGATTGATATTATTGACCCTGCAGAAAGTTATTCAGTGGCGGATTTTCGCCGTGATGCGATTGAAAAGATTGATCTATTTCATAAGCAAGGTAAAGTACCTGTCCTAGTAGGCGGTACAATGATGTACTTTAAGTCGCTTATTGATGGCCTATCGCCGCTACCAGAAGCATCACCGGAAGTTCGCGGTGAGCTGGAAAAAGAAGCAAAACAATTTGGTTGGCCTCATTTGCATAAAGAGCTGATGAATATCGACCCAGATGCTGCGAATAAAATGAGTGAAAATGATTCACAACGAATTAATCGCGCATTAGAAGTGTATCGTATTACAGGTAAAACAATGACTGAGCTGCAAAAACAAAAGCAGCCTGAGCTACCTTATACTTTTCATCAATTTGCCATTGCGCCTGATGATCGCAGTGAATTACATAAGCGGATTGAGAAAAGGTTTAAAATAATGCTCGAACAGGGGTTTGAAAATGAAGTTTCGTCCCTATATAGACGTAAGGATTTACACCCAGATCTACCTTCAATACGTTGTGTAGGTTATAGACAAATGTGGGATTACATTGCAGGCGAAATTGACTATGATGAAATGGTTTTTCGCGGTATTGCAGCCACACGACAGTTAGCCAAGCGGCAGTTAACTTGGTTAAGAGGTTGGCCAGAAGTAACTTGGTTAACCACGGGTGATGAAGAAAACTTGCAACGTGTAGTAAGTTCGCTAAGCTAGTAGTAGTTAGAATTTTTTTAGCTTTGTTAAATTAGTTCAGCTACTTAATTATAATAACACCTAGAACGAAGGAAAATAACATGGCAAAAGGCCAGTCGTTACAAGACCCATTTTTAAATGCGTTACGTCGTGAGCGCATTCCAGTATCAATCTTTTTGGTTAATGGCATTAAGTTGCAGGGTAAAATCCAGTCATTTGACCAATTTGTTATTTTACTTGAAAACACCGTAAATCAAATGGTGTATAAACACGCTATTTCAACTGTTGTTCCAGCGCGTTCTGTTAACTTCCAAGGTGTTCAAGGAAGTGATGATTCAGAAGAGCAAGAACCTGGAAATTTTTAAACTTAGGAGCGTAATGCTTGTTTGACCGTTATGAAGCCGGCGAACAGGCAGTTTTAGTTCATATCGACTTACCTAAAGAGGGAGATCGTGAAGATCTTCACGAATTAGAGTTGTTGGTATCTTCTGCTGGTGTTAGTAGTTTGGCGATTGTGCAAGGCAGTCGTCAAGCACCTCATCCGAAGCTTTTCGTCGGTACCGGAAAAGCAGAAGAAATCGCTGAAACTGTCAAAATCCACAATGCAGATGTCATTATTTTCAACCATCAACTTAGCCCGTCACAGGAACGCAATTTAGAGCGCGTTTGTCAGTGCCGTGTACTTGATCGTACGAGTTTGATCCTTGATATTTTTGCGCAGCGAGCGCGTACTCACGAAGGTAAACTTCAAGTTGAGTTAGCTCAGCTAAGGCATATTTCTACCCGCTTGATCAGAGGTTGGACCCACCTTGAAAGACAAAAAGGCGGGATAGGTTTACGTGGTCCGGGTGAAACCCAGCTTGAAACCGATAGACGATTACTGCGCGCAAGAATTAAAAATATTCGTGCCCGTTTAGATAAAGTGGCTGTTCAACGTGAGCAAGGGCGTCGTGCGCGAACGCGTAACGAAATCCCTACAGTATCGCTAGTGGGTTATACCAATGCGGGTAAATCAACATTATTTAACCGTATTACTGATTCTGATGTGTATGCAGCTGATCAGTTATTTGCAACGCTAGATCCAACTCTACGTAAGTTGGATATTGGCGATATCGGCCCCGTAATTTTAGCCGATACAGTTGGTTTTATTCGTCATCTACCTCATGATTTAGTAGCGGCGTTTAAAGCAACCTTAACTGAAACCCGCGAAGCTGATTTACAGTTACATGTTATCGACGTGGCAGACCCACGACGTAAAGAAAATATTGAGCAAGTACAGTCTGTTTTAAAAGAGATTGAAGCAGATGAGGTGCCGCAGTTACTAGTTTATAACAAAATAGATGCGCTAGATGACGTTGCGCCGCGTATAGATAGAAACGACGAAGGTCAGCCGATTCGAGTTTGGTTGTCTGCGCGTACAGGTGTAGGTTGCGAACTACTATCAGAGGCAATTAATGAGTTACTTGCCAAGAAGATGTTTGCTGATGAGCTAAAATTACCCCCTCAGCATGGTCGTATTCGAGCTGCACTATTTAATTTAAACGCGGTTCATCAAGAGAGTTTTGATGAACAAGGTAACTGGCTGTTGTCAGTACGATTACCTATGGCAGAGTGGAACCGCTTGAAAAAAGAAATGGGACAAGAGCTCGATTCTTTTATTGCAGCTGACTAAAAGTTACCAGCATTTGTCTTTTTTAGTATGAGAAATGCTGTAGATTTGATAGATTTAACCTAATTCATTTAGATAACAATGGAGTATAGCTATGGCCTGGAATGAACCGGGTAACAATGGCAATGATAAAGATCCGTGGAATAATAAAGGCGGAAAAGATCAAGGCCCACCTGATTTAGACGAGGTACTGCGTAAGTTCGGCAACAAGTTTGGCGGTTTATTTGGTGGTAATAAGCCAGGTAAAAATAACGGCGGACTTGGTGGCGCAGGCATTTCTTTCATCCTGATTATTGCCGTCATTGTATGGGCATTAAGTGGTATTTACACAGTAAAAGAAGCTGAACGTGGTATTGTTTTACAGTTTGGTCAATATGACCGTATTGCAGAACCAGGCTTACGTTGGAAAATGACCTTCATTGAACGCGTGATCCCGGTTGATATCGAAGCAGTTCGTTCTTTATCTGCAAAAGGTTTCATGCTAACCGAAGACGAAAACGTGGTTAATGTTGAGTTTGAAGTACAATACCGTGTTATCGACCCGCATTTATACAAGTTTAGCGTCACCGATGCTGATCATAGCTTACAGCAAGCATTAGATAGCGCACTGCGTTATGTAATTGGTCATGTGAAGATGGACCAAGTGTTAACAACAGGCCGTGAGCTTGTTCGTCAACAAACATGGGATGAGCTAAACAAAATCATCGAGCCGTATAATTTAGGTATTATCGTTAGTGATGTGAACTTTAAAGATTCACGTCCGCCGGGTGAAGTAAAAGACGCCTTTGATGATGCAATTGCAGCGCAAGAAGATGAAGAACGTTTCATTCGTGAAGCTGAAGCCTATGCCCGTGAAATTGAACCGCGAGCGCGTGGTCAGGTTACACGTATGACGCAAGAAGCAGAAGCATACCGTGAACGTATTACGCTTGAAGCACAAGGTGAAGTGGCACGATTTGAAAAGCTACTACCTGAATATCAAGCAGCAAAAGAAGTAACACGTCAGCGCTTATACATCGATGCGATGGAAGAAGTACTTGGTAACAGCTCTAAAGTGTTAGTTGATGTGAAAGGCGGTAATAACATGTTGTATTTACCACTTGATAAAATCATGGAAAAGCAAGGTACAGCAACACGTGTTGCATTACCAAGCTCAAGTGATATCAAAGATCTTCGCAATAAAATAAACACGTCGCGTAACAGTACGGTTAATTCGAGTAATGATCGTTTCGCAACTGACCGTTTTAATGAGGGGAGATAAGCAAGATGAAAAATTTTAGTTTAGTAATACTTGCCCTTGCTGTTGTATTGTCTTTCTCTGCTGTATTTGTTGTTCAAGAAGGCGAAAAGGCGATCGTACTGTTATTCAGCAAAGTTGAAAAAGACAGCAACGATAACGCGGTGGTATATGGCCCTGGTTTACATTTAAAAGTACCATTCTTTAGCCAAGTACGTCGTTTAGATGCACGTATTCAAACGCTTGATGGTGCACCTGACCGCTTTGTAACAAGCGAGAAAAAAGACTTAATCGTTGATTCGTATGTGAAATGGCGTATTAATGATTTTAGTGCTTTTTATCTTCGTGCACGTGGTGATAAGCAATACGCTGAAACATTACTTAAGCAAAAAGTGAACAATGGTCTTCGTACTAACTTTGGTTCGCGTACAATCAGAGAGATAGTTTCTGGTGAACGTAGTGAGCTAATGGAAGAAGCATTAGTACAAGCTTCAGAAAGTGCGCAGGAGCTAGGTATCGAAGTGCTAGACGTGCGTGTTAAGCAAATTAACTTACCACAAGAAGTGAGTAGCTCAATCTTCCAACGTATGCGTGCTGAGCGTACTGCAGTGGCAAAAGAGCACCGTTCTGAAGGTCAAGAAAAAGCTGAAACGATTCGTGCTGAAGTAGACCGTCGAGTTACAGTTATGCTGGCAGATGCTGAACGTAATGCACGTACGGTTCGTGGTCAAGGTGATGCTGAAGCTGCTGCTATTTACGCGAATGCTTACAGCAAAGATGCTGAGTTTTTTGGTTTTGTGCGCAGCTTAGAAGCGTATAAAAAGACCTTCAAAGATAAACAAGACGTAATGGTGATTTCACCAGACAGCGACTTCTTTAACTATATGAAAGGATCGAAAGCACAGTAATTAAATACTGTGTTGAACAAAAGCCCTGCAGTTTGTAGGGCTTTTTTGTTTCTGTGTTTTATTAATTTATTCACTCTTGCCAGTTTATAACTCCCTGTTCTGACACAGCTTGTCGCGTTTATTTAGATGATAAAAATTCAGGCGCAGAAAAAATAAGCTAAACGGGGTGATCTTTCACCTCGTTTTCTGATAAAATCTCGTCCTAATTTTTTCTAAGTGAATTTGCAATGGGTAAAAACGTTGTTGTACTAGGCACCCAATGGGGTGACGAAGGTAAGGGTAAGGTAGTTGACCTCCTTACAGACAAAGCATCTTTAGTAGTTCGTTATCAAGGTGGTCATAACGCAGGCCATACTTTGGTAATCAACGGTGAAAAGACGGTTTTACACCTTATTCCATCGGGTGTATTACGTGACAATGTTAAGTGTGTGATTGGTAATGGTGTTGTTTTATCACCAGAAGCATTAATGAAAGAAATCGGTATGCTAGAAGAGCGTGGCGTACCAGTACGTGAGCGCTTATTAATTAGCGAAGCATGTCCGTTAATTTTACCTTTCCACATTGCATTAGATTTAGCCCGTGAAAAAGCACGTGGCGATAAGCCAATCGGTACGACAGGTCGTGGTATCGGTCCAGCTTATGAAGACAAAGTAGCACGTCGTGGTTTACGTGTTGGTGATTTATTCAACCCAGAACAGTTTGCTAGCAAGCTTAAAGAAGTATTGGAATACCATAACTTCACGTTAGAGCATTACTACAAAGTTGAACCAGTTGACTTCCAAAAGACATTTGACGATGCAATGGCTATCGCAGATATCTTAAAAGCAATGGTTGTTGATGTTACTGAGCTACTTGATCAAACGCGTTTAGCGGGTGACAACATCTTATTTGAAGGTGCACAAGGTACATTACTTGATATCGACCACGGTACTTACCCGTACGTAACATCGTCAAACACAACAGCGGGTGGTGTAGCGACAGGTGCTGGTTTTGGTCCATTACACCTTGATTATGTGCTAGGTATTATCAAAGCTTACACAACACGTGTAGGTTCTGGTCCGTTCCCTACAGAGCTTTACGACGGTCTTGATAAACAAGATCCAGTAGGTAAGCACTTAGGTGAAAAAGGTCATGAGTTCGGTGCAACGACTGGTCGTTTACGCCGTACTGGTTGGTTAGATGCAGTGGCAATGCGCCGTGCAGTTCAAATCAACAGCATCTCAGGTTTCTGTTTAACTAAACTAGACGTATTAGATGGTTTAGAAACATTAAAAATCTGTACTGGTTACCAGTTAGAAGATGGCACTGTAACGAACGTTACGCCATTAGCTGCTGAAGGTTACGAGAAAGTAACACCAGTATACGAAGAGATGCCTGGCTGGTCAGAAAACACAGTAGGTGCTACGTCAGTTGATCAATTACCGCAAGCGGCACTTGATTACATCAAGCGTATTGAAGAAATCACTGGTGTTCCAGTTGATATTATCTCTACTGGCCCAGATCGTGTAGAAACTATGGTATTACGCAGCCCGTTTGCATAATCGTCATAGTGACTGAAAAAGCTGCTTCGGCAGCTTTTTTTGTGCCCCAAATTCACTCTGGAATGATAATTGTATATTATTTGCTAAGACCGACTTTATTTAAGTGATTTTGATGCGTGTTTTATTGCCTTTAACATTACTCTTCTCAAGCCTAAGCATGGCTGAAGAGCCCATTACAGCTGTGCCTCTTTACACAGAGAGCGAGTTAATCGCTCTAATAAATAAAAACACCCATTTGGCACGTGTAAAGGCAGATGATTGCCAGTTAGTTCAAGATATCGAAGCGCGAGCCAATAAAATGGCGTTGCCATCGTATCAGTTCTTGTATGGTGACATGCTAGCGTATGCCGTATGTGTCGACCGAAATGTAGAACTTGGTGTCTACTATATGCGTAAGGCTGCTGAGCAGGGTCTAGCGGCCGCACTTGAGCAATTAGGGCGCTACTATGATGTCGGTCAATTAGTACAGCAAGATAAAGCAATGGCTGTAACTTATCTGCGAGAGGCATCTGCACAGGGGAATTTAAAAGCCCAGATGCGGTTGGTTAATTTGTTTAACCAAGGTTATGGTAGTCCGCGAGATTATGAAGATGCTTACCGTTGGTTGTTTCATTCAATGGTTGCTGATAAAGCCACCCATAAAAAAATTGAAGGCTTACTTGCTAAGCTTGCCGAAAAAATGCCTGACAGCGTCGTCGCCCGTGCTCGCTTGCCGATGTAGTCGGTATAATTGTGTGTAAAAAAGGCCAGTTTTAAACTGGCCTTTTGTTATTAATCTTCTTTTATCTCTTTATTTTTGCCGTTATTAGGGTCTTTTAAAACCGACATCTTTGGAGGCTGAAGCGCAACAATACGTTCACCTACTTGAGGAGCTTTTTCCATGTTGGTTGTGAACGGGCGAATTTTCACAGGAGAGTCATCGTCATCTGATTTTTCACCATGCAAAATAAACAGTGGAATTGCTTCGCTGTTTACTTCTTTGTATTGTTCCCAACTAAATTCTTCTGAAATCCGTGTGGCACTGACTTTGCCACCTTTTGCAATTAGGCTACTCAAGCGAGCATACGCACCATTATCGCCAAACAAAATTTGTCGAGACAAAAAGGTTGCACTGTCTTTGTTTGCTTTGGCGTGGTTAG
Organism: Pseudoalteromonas nanhaiensis; assembly: GCF_051235485.1. Lineage (NCBI taxonomy): Bacteria > Pseudomonadati > Pseudomonadota > Gammaproteobacteria > Alteromonadales > Pseudoalteromonadaceae > Pseudoalteromonas > Pseudoalteromonas nanhaiensis. The sequence goes on from NZ_JBPNYQ010000013.1 coordinate 49,192, forward strand.
TTGAAGAACGTAATGAAAACACATCCTTTTCGTCGAGCAGGTGCGAGAAGTATTGCACGCCTAATGCGTTGTGATGGCGGTTAGGCGAAAGCGCTAATACGCTGCGAATCGTCGTTAACGGTAAATAACGCTCAGCATGCTCAGATTGTGGATTACCATAGTAGCAAGGCAAACCATCCATACGTGCCATTTTACAGTTCTCCCATGCAGGGTCAGACAAGTGCACCGGAATATTTTGATCTTTTAAGCCACAGGCAATGGCACGAGCGACATGGTTTGCACCAATAATCAAAATGGTATTTGGCGCAGGTTGGCGCACTTTTAACAGCTTTGCCAGTGGCGTTGCTGTTAGGCTTTGTAGTACTACTGTTACGATAATCACTGTGAATATGAGTGGTACCATTTTTTCTGCATCAGCAATACCGGCTTCAACCATACTTAATGCGAAGACAGAACCTACCGCTGCGGCTACGATACCGCGCGGTGCAATCCATGACAGCACTAAACGAGACTTAATAGGTAAGTCCGTTCTAAACGTAGATATCGCGATACACGCTGGGCGAGCCACAAATAGCACAATAGCTAAGAAAATAAACACATCGCTGTGTAACATCATCAAATCAGATAATTGAAGGCGGGCTGCAAGTAAAATGAATAGCGATGAAATTAAAATCATCGATAAATCTTCTTTAAACTCAAGCACTGAATCAATTTCGAGTTCATCTTGGTTGGCAAGCCAAATACCAAATACTGTTACTGCTAGTAAGCCCGATTCATGGCTTAAGTGATTAGAGACGGTAAAGCTAATAAGTACTAAGGCTAGAATACCAAACTTGTGTAATTCAAATGGCAGCCACTCACGGCGAATAAGAAGCGTAGTAAGCCATCCGGCAACTACACCAATTGTCAAACCAACGCCTAAGGTTTTAAATAGCGCGATAATGGTATGGCTAAATACTTCACCCTGACCAACCAACATAACGGCTTCAAACACCAATACCGCAAATAAAGCCCCAATTGGGTCAATCACGATGCCTTCCCAGCGGAGGATACGGTCGATATCTTGGGTGGGCCTCATAGAGTTTAAAAGTGGCGCTATGACAGTAGGGCCTGTAACAACTAACACTGCTCCTAAAACAGCAGCAACACGCCAATTAAGCTCTAAAATCCAGTAGGCACTGAGACTTATGACCAGGCAGGTCGTGATCATCCCGATTGAACAGAGGTTTCGAACCACTTTACCAATGCCTTTAAGTTCTCGAAAGTGCAATGTTAATGATCCTTCAAACAGGATCACCGCCACACTTAAAGAGACGACAGGAAATAACAAGTCGCCAAGAAGTGCATCAGGCTCTAGCACACCACTAAAGGGTCCGAGTAATAAACCTGTTAGTAGTAAAAACAAAATAGCCGGTACACGAAACGCCCACGCTACCCATTGTGCCAATACTGAACACAAGGCGATCCCTGCTATAAAAATTGCTGACATAGAATGAATTATCCTTTAGTTACTACAACTTAAAAATACCAACACCTTAGATAATCGCGTTTCAAGACGATAATTAGTCGCTGACTTTCCAAATATAATGCTTGCTTATTAAAGCCTACTCACCGTCATGGATACAAGCAATCTTGTTGCTTCAAATACGATTTTAGTCGTTATTACTACTTTTTGGGGGTGTTTTGAAAATAAAACTTAGTTTGGCTCATTAAAAATTATTACATATCAACAAAAGACCTCTAACATACTGTTATTAAATGTGTATTTTCTGTGGTTATGGTAAGTATAAGGCTTATGACTACTTTTCGCACTTGATCTCTGCCCCTAATTTCCCGTATTATAGTTCGTGTTCAAACAATTTGATATCTAAATAGTTATTAGCGATAAGCACATTGTTTTTAGCTTTGATTTCAAAAAATCAGTTGTTTGCGACATTTTTAGTGTTTTATACACTTTGTTTTCAAATTAAATAGAAATGAACTTGTGTAGATTCAGCGTACATTTATTACGTGTTGAATATAATTATGGTTCATTATCTGGTCAATGTTTAGCTCCCATCGTGGCAGCTGAATCTCGGTCATACAATCTACACCCTATCTGCTGGTGTACCAGATTGTATAGGCTCTATGTATGTTGTTATTAATAAAAGCCGCACACAGCTTTTTACAGCGATACATAAACAACACTTATCTTTTTTATCAACTTATGGTTTATAACCGTTTGGTCTACTGACTGAATAAAAGTTGTGCTATATCTAATCGCAGTCGTTGCGTGGCATAGTCGTGTGTATAGATAAGTGGTTTGACAAAGTGATAATAGTCAGTGCGTTTAGTGATACTAATCGCGAGTCTTTTTATCAGTGGCATAGTGGCACTGAACAGATAGTAAAATGGAAAGTTGAACAGTTATGCAAAAGTTTAAATGGCGACGTATAGTATTAAAAGTTGGTAGCGCATTGATCGCACCGGAGCAGGACGGGTGTCGTTCTCGCTACTTACTAACCATTGCACAGTTCATCGTTCGCTGTCGTGCGCAAGGTATCGAAGTAATTTTAGTGTCATCGGGTTCGGTTGCTGCAGGTTCACACTTGTTTCCAAAGCAAGAAAAGCGCTCAGTGACAATGAAAAAAGCGATGGCAGCAGCCGGTCAAACCGAAATGATGGCAATGTGGGATCGCTTCTTTGATTTCCCATCTGCGCAAATTTTATTAACACACGGTGACTTACGTGACCGTGAGCGTTATACCAGTATACGTGAAACAGTATTTACTTTACTGGAGCACGGTGTATTACCTATTATCAATGAAAATGACACGGTAACAACCGATGATCTTAAAGTGGGTGATAACGACAACTTATCAGCCATGGTTGCTGCTGCGGCAGATGCTGATGCGTTAATGATTTTTTCAGATGTAGACGGTCTTTATAATAAAAATCCTAATTTACATGAAGATGCGGTACTACTTCCGGAAATCGAAAGCATTGATGAATCGATTTATGCAATGGCAGGCTGTGCTACAAGCGCAGTAGGTACAGGTGGTATGAAAACGAAAATTGAAGCGGCAGAAAAAGCGACTTCACACGGTATTACTACCTTTATCTTGAATGGTTTCAAAGAAGAAACATTTAATCGATTATTAGAGGGTGACAACCCAGGTACAATCTTCACACCTTATGAAAAGCCAATGCAAGAAGCTGTGCACTGGATGACACACACTGCAAATGAGCAGGGTGAGGTTGTTGTTGAAGGCTCAATTGACGAGTCAACCGAAGATGGTTGTATTCGCAGCGATGAGATCGTTGCAGTACATGGAGAATTTGGCGTAGGCGATACTATTTTAGTCCGCAGTGATGATGGTACGCGTCTAGCAAAAGCGACAGCGAATTACAGTAGCTGTTTATTGAATTTTATTGCTGACAACGAGCAAAGTGAATTTAGCGAAAAGATGCAAGATTCAATCGGCCCAGTTGTTTCAGAAAAAGATATCGCATTATTGGAGAAGTCATGAGTTTAATTACGGATATTTCGAGTCAAGCAGCTAAAGCGGCTACGCAGTTAGCCCTGCTTGATACTGCTACTAAGAATCAAGTTTTAACTGAGATGGCAGAGGCGCTACGTGAAAGCAAAGCCTTTATCATCAAAGAAAACGAAAGTGATTTAGCGGCAGCGCGTGATAATAACCTTGCTGCAGCTATGATTGACCGTTTAACGCTTAATGATGAGCGCATTGAGGCAATGGCTGAAGGTATTGAAGTAATTGTAAGCCTTGATGATCCAGTTGGTCAGTTGCGTGAAATTTCAGAGCGTCCTAATGGTATTAAGATCAGTAAGATGCGTGTACCACTTGGTGTTGTGTGTATGATCTATGAAGCACGCCCAAATGTGACGGCTGATGCGGGTGCATTATGCTTTAAATCAGGTAATGGTGTTATTTTACGTGGTGGTAAAGAAGCACTTCGTAGCTCGCAAGCTATTGCAAGTGTGATGCACAAAGTACTTGAAAAGCATGGTTTACCAGCAGCGTTAATTTCGGTGATCCCAGATCCAGACCGTGGCTTATTGATGGAACTGATGCAACAGCGCGACACTATTGACTTAATCATTCCGCGTGGTGGTGAAGGTTTAATTAATTTTGTAACGGAAAACAGCACCATTCCAGTAATTCAGCACTTTAAAGGTGTATGCCACCTTTATGTAGATAAAGATGCTGACCTGAATGTAGCAATCAATTTACTATTGAATGGTAAAACTCAGCGTACTGGTGTGTGTAATGCTCTAGAAGGCTTAGTGGTACACCAAGATATCGCCGATGAGTTTTTAAATCTGTGTGCTGTTGTTCTTCGTCAAGAAGGCGTTAAAGTAAATGCAGATGCGAAAGCTGCCGAGTACTTTGATAATGCAACAGTACTTGCTGACGACGAGTTTGGTGAAGAGTACTTAGATCTAGAAATCGCAATCAAGGTGGTACCTGACTTTGCCGGTGCTATTGATCATATTGCTAAGTTTGGTTCAAACCATACCGAAGTGATTTGTACTAAAGACAAAGCCGCTGCAGAGCTATTCCAACGTAGTGTAGATGCATCTGTGGTAATGGTTAATGCGTCATCGCGTTTTTCTGATGGTTCACAGTTAGGTTTAGGTGCTGAGATTGGCATTGCGACAACTAAGCTACATGCTTATGGTCCAATGGGTCTTGAGTCACTTACAACTGAAAAATATTTAGTGAATGGCGAAGGTCAAATTCGTGAGTAATCACTAAAATATTGTTTAAAAAGCCGGGCTCTGCTCGGTTTTTTTGTGTCTAAAATAAAACGAATCGAAATATAAAGATGAGTTTTTTAGATATTTAAATTTGGCAGATTGCCTAAAGAGAGGTAGGAAAGTGGTGGAGCTAAGCAGGATCGAACTGCTGACCTCCTGCGTGCAAGGCAGGCGCTCTCCCAGCTGAGCTATAGCCCCACATTCCTAAAATACAGGATGCTTAAGTCTTGCGTCTCAAGCGGGGTGAACTTTAATTATTTTTATCTTTTTGGTCAAGTATTTTTTTTAAATTGATCGAATTTTTACTCTGAAGTTTTATTTTTGCTAGACTAGAGCCCATTCACTGTACAAGGCTTATCCAATAATGAAAAAAATAGCATGGCTTTTACTCGCATTACTTGCTGGTTGCGCAAGCCAAGAGGAGGCCCCGCCTTTTGAAATTAATAATAAACAGTTTTACGAAAAAAATGACGACCAAGGCAATAAAATTTTTGCCTATGTAGTGTCAGTTAAGGCGCAAGGAAGACGTCCAATCAACCTTGATAAGCCAATGACACGTAGTCAGTTTAAAGACTTTGCTGAGCAAGAAGTATTTGAAGAGTCGAGCAACTTAAAACTCATGCTCGAAGATCAAGCGGTCGAATTATTAAATGAAGAACTTAAAGCACGAAAATACTGCGACGATAAACACATTATTGACGAAGTATTATGGCGTGATTTAAGTGTGCAATTACGAGGACGTTGTTTGTAAATGTATGCAGATAAGAGCAAGTTGGCAGCTACGCTAGCTCAGTTAGATATCAATTATGAGGTGATTGAGCATCCACCATTGCACGGCAGCTTAGATGCCGACAAATTTATGCTCGATAGACCGGGCACACGATTAAAAAACCTGTTTTTACGAGATAACGAAGGCAAGCGCCACTTTTTAGTGATCACCGCTCACGATAAGCAGCTTGACTTAAAAGCTATTGCTCAGCAGCAAGGGCTATCGCGCTTAGGATTTGCATCTGATGAGCGATTAGCGCGTTATCTTAAAGTGCCACCGGGCTGTGTTTCTATGCTGGCACTTTTAAACGATAAGCAAAATAATGTTACCCTTTGGCTAGACCAAGAAATTTGGTTTAACGAGCTTTTTCATTGTCATCCTTTTGAAAATACGGCTACATGGCTGATGAAAAAAGACGACTTAGAGCTATTTTTTGAAAGTACCGGCCATCAACCGCGTATTGTATTTCTCCCTGCCAAATAAACTAAGCTTAAACCTACTAAGCAAACTAAAAGTAGCACGGTCATAAAAGCAATTTGGCCGTGTTGCTGATACACCAGCCCTGGCAATAATGAGCCCAGTGCGCCACCACTGTAATAAAACGAAACATATCCCCCATTGGTTACACTTGCAGGAGCGTTGCTGATTTTATTAACCAGTGGGGCTGCACTAGAGTGGATCACAAACATTGCACCGCAAAAACCAGTAAAAGCAATGACAAAAAGTACTAATTGTTGGCTCATTAAAAGCACCATCGTCAGGCTATAAAAGACAAATACCCATGTTAGTAAGCGCCAAGGAGTTGATGACTTTCGTAACAGCCAAGGGGTAGCTATAGAGGCAAGTGCTCCCAATAAATAGCCACTGTAAACCAGACCAATATCTCGAGTATTAGTGATAGCAAAGCTATCTTGTAAGATGAAGGGCAAATAATTTAACAGCGCCGCAAAGCAAAAGAACATACAAAAAACGGCTCCGTAGAGCTTTAGCACAAGCGGATCTTTTAATTGTTTCAGATATAGCAGTGGTGACTGTGCTGCATGAATTGTGGCAGTTTTGCTTGATTTAGGGATAACGACAGCAAACAGTATTAACCCTAGTGCTATCACATAATAAAAACTTTGCCAGCTTAAAAAGTCAGTGAATAAGGCTGCAAGCATACGACCAAAGTATCCACCGACAATGGTGCTACCAATATAAAGAGTCATATTACGTTGTAATTGGTCAGCCTGATAAGTTACACCAATATAACTGGTCATGGCTGTGAGCGCAGCAGGCAGGGTGATCCCTTGAATAAAGCGTACCAGCAACAGCAGCTCAAAGCTTGGTGCTAAAGTAAAAGCAACGCAGCTTATAGCCAACACAAACATGGCAATCTTTAAAATTGTTAGCGGGTTTCGCTTAGCTAAAAATAAGCCATACACCAAAGGAGCAATGGCTAGTGGCAGCATAGTCGCGGTCATTAAGCTACCAGCAGTGGCTGGCGAGACAGAAAAATGACTAGCAAATAATCCAAGTAACGGTTGTGGGGCGTATAAAACAAAGAAAATAAATACAGAGCAAAGTAACAAATGTCGCAGCTGCATTTTTAGCTCCCAAGAGGAAAAGCTTTAGCTTATAGGGTACAGCTTTTTTTACAAGTTCAAAGACGACTAAAATGATAAATCTTGCGTTAAATCAATATGTCATGATTTCATCGCATGTTAATCTCACAGCAATATACTCGATTGCAGTGAATCATCTAAGCTGAACACTGTTATTTGTTCGTATTGCTGATTAAAATAACCCTAATTAGGCATTTTTATATGGAATTTAGTCATGGGTTCATTACAAGATCAATTACTTAAAGCAGGGTTAACAACGTCACATCAAGCTAAGGTGGCTAAAACTGAAAAGCGTAAGCAGCAAAAGAAGAAGAAAAAAGGTGCTACGAGCAACCCAAGTGATTTACAAAAGCATATTGAACAAACAAAGCTTGAGCAGCAGAAAAAAGCCGACGAGCTTAATAAAGCACGTTTAGAAGAGCAAAAACAGCGTGAGCAAGTGGCTCGCGTAAAGCAGATTTTAGAGCACCACAATCAAGATGAAATTCGTGGTGATCGCACCTTTAACTTCACTTATCAAAATAAAGTGAAGGAGCTAGAGGTAAATGAAAAAACACAAAAAGCCCTTGCAGGAGGCCGTTTGGCAATTTGTGTTTTAGAAGGCCAATTTTTTGTACTGGAAGACGAACCAGCACGAAAAGTCGCTGAAGTTAGCGAAGACTACATAGTGTTCCATGTTGAGCCTGAAGATAAGCAGAAAGATGAAGATGATCCGTATGCTGATTTTGAAGTACCTGATGATTTGATCTGGTAGTTATCTTATACCGGCCACCATTACAATTTTCGGGTGCAATATTGTTAAATCATGGTCTACACTAAAGAAAATGTTTAATAACCCGTCAAAAAAGAGAAGACTAATATGAGCAAGATTACAAAAGTTTTATGTGGGGCTGGCATTGCAATGGCAGCAAGCCTATCTTTTAACACAATGGCAGCAGATGGTGCAGCACTTTACACAGCTAAGCTATGTCAAACATGTCATGGTGCAGAAGGTAAAGCACCTATCATGCCTCAGTACCCTAAATTAAACGGCCAAAATAAAGAGTACTTACTAGCACAAATGAAAGACATCAAGTCAGGTGCACGTAGTAACGGTATGGCTGCGGCAATGAAAGCAATGGTTGCAAACGTATCTGAAGAAGAAATGGCTGCAATTGCTGATTATTTATCGCAAGTAAAATAAACGCCACTTTAGCAAGAAAAGGCCACATCTGTAGATGTGGCCTTTTTGTATCAGCTATTGATCATCGATTAATAGTGTTTTAGACTTCTATACATCTATTTGTGCTTGTCACATATACAAGGTTTCCCATGTTTGACTTACCAAAACTCGATTTAAAAAATAAAGTATCTGAACAAGAATGGCAGCTACGCGTAGATTTAGCGGCATGTTACCGTTTGGTTGAGCATTTCCGTTGGGGGGATTTAATTTACACCCACCTATCGGCGCGCTTACCAGGCACGGATCACTATTTGGTAAATGCATTTGGTTTAAGTTTTGATGAAGTGACTGCATCAAACCTTGTGAAGGTGGATTTAGCAGGCAATATTCTTGATGACACGCCGTTTAAAATTAACCCGGCGGGCTTTACGATTCACAGTGCCATTCACGAAGTACGTGATGACGCACACTGTGTTATTCATTTACACACAAAAGAAACCATCGCCGTTGCAACGCAAGAAAAAGGCCTGTTGCCACTTAGCCAATACTCAATGTTCTCATTGCCATCATTGTCTTATCATGGCTACGAAGGGTTAGCGGTAAACAGTGATGAGAAAAAGCGCTTGCAAGATGACTTAGGCACCACCAACCACATGTTATTGGTTAACCACGGTGGTTTAACCGTTGGCCCAACAGTGGGTGATGCGTTTATGCGTTTTTATGATTTACAGCGTGCCTGTGAAATTCAATTAGCTATCCAAGCCAGTGGTCAAACAGCAATCCCAGTACCACAACCTATTATCGATAATATTTATAATCAAGCGAATGTCGTGCATAGCGGCAGCACCGGTGGCCAGTTAGCTTGGCCGGCGATGTTGCGTAAAGCTTATCGTCTTGATCCTAGTTTTGCTCAGTAAGGAGTAACCATGAAAGTTAATCGCGTCGAAGTGTTCGATATTCATTGTCCAGACAGACCTGCTTGGACACCTGTTTTTGTGCGTATTCACACTGATGAAGGTATTAGCGGTGTGGGAGAGGCAGGCCTTGCTTATGATTTAGGTCACAGTGCTGCAGCGGCAATGATCAAAGAAATGGCTGATGCATTTTTAATTGGTCATGACCCATTTCAAACAGAAAAACTGTGGTCACGAATGCTACGCGAAAGCTTTTGGGGTTTAGGCGGTGGTCCTGTTGTGTATGCCGCAATGAGCGCTATTGATACCGCACTTTGGGATATTAAAGGTAAAGCATTAGGCTTGCCTGTTTACCAGCTATTAGGTGGTAAAGTTAACGATAAGCTACGTACATACGCATCACAATTACAGTTTGACTGGGACAGCGAATTTAAAGCACTTGTTCACCCACAGGAATACGCAGAAGCAGCGCTTAAGGCGATGGCTGAAGGGTATGATGCGGTTAAAGTTGACCCAATCCAGTACGATAAAAACGGTAACACTTATTACGATCGTACTAACATCATTTCTCGCGCAGAAATGAAATTGTATCGTGCACGTATGCAAGCCATTCGTGAAGCGGTAGGTGACGAAGTTGATATTATTTTTGAATGTCACAGTTTGCCAGGTGCGACATCTGCAATTCAAATTGGTGAAATTGCTGAAGAGTTCGATTGTATGTATTACGAAGAGCCAGTGAACTACTTAAATCACTCATTACATGCAAAAGTTGCCGACAAAGTAGCGGTGCCAATTGCTGGTGGTGAGCGTTTGTATAACCGCTGGGGTGTGCGTCCATACTTAGAAGATCAAAGTATTGATGTGCTACAGCCAGACTTAGGCTTGTGTGGTGGTTTCACTGAAACTAAAAAAGTGTGTGATTATGCCGATATTTTTGATGTGCGTATTCAAGCTCACGTGTGTGGTGGCCCAGTAGCAACAGCAGCTTCGTTACACTTAGAAACCGCAATTCCTAACTTCTTAATTCACGAGCATCACACTTATGCAATTAAAAAGTGGAACCGTGAGCTATGTATTCAAGATCCACAACCTAAAAATGGTTTCTTCCAAGTATCAGAAGAGCCAGGTATTGGTATTGAGTTAAATGACGAAGTGGTTATCCGCTCACAACGTGTTGAGATTAAATAACACTAGTTCCCATTATCAGAGTTGAAATTTATCTTTAAACAATAAAAAAGCCCGTTAGGGCTTTTTTTGTAAGAAAGTGTAATTGTTAACATTTATTTATTAAGCTTTTTTATTAAATAATAGGTGTGTAGCTCAATGTTGATACCTTATTTTCACTCTTTAAAATGTTAAATATTTTGGTCTATTTTGTTGTTTTAATACTTTTCATATGTTCATTGTTTATGTTTCTAAGATTATATATGTAAAATTCATTGATTACATATAGTTACATTTAACCCGTAATTCTAATAAATATGGATTTTTTGTAATATATTTATATTTTTTAATTTACATTTTTGTTTCACTTTACTAATGTAATTGTGCCTTTTAAAAGGCGTGAATAATTATAATTTAAACAGGGATACAAAAATGAAATCAATGTTTCGGAAAAGCATAACCGCGATAGCAGTTACTGCATCGCTAGGTCTAGCCCTTCCCGCATCAGCATCAGACGTTATTGGTTCTGTTCAGAATGTGGCAAATACCTCTTCATACACTGTAAAAGTAAAAAACCCAGCAACAGGTTTAGAGCGTACTTTAAATATTTCAGAAAATGGAACGTTCCGCTTTGCATCACTACCTTCAGGTAACTATGACATTCAGATTCTAAAAGACGGTAATGTTGTTGCTGAAGACAAGGTTCGTGTTTCTTTAGGTGCTAACTCAAAGGCAAACTTTGATTTAGCAAGCGTTTCAAATTCGGGTCCTGAAGTTATTCAAGTTGTCGGTGCGCGTATTTCATCTATCGACTTATCTACAGCTGACTCAGGTTTAGTTATTACTGATGCTGAAATTGACCGTATGCCTATCAGCCGGGATCTTACGTCAGTTGCGTTACTTGCTCCTGGTGCGGTTAAAGGTGATAGTGCATTTGGTAACACAGCGTCATTTGGTGGTTCATCTGTTGCTGAAAATGCGTGTTATATCAATGGTCTTGAAGTAACGAATACGCGCCAAGGTTTGGGTTGTGGTGAAGTTCCATTTGAGTTTTACGACCAATTCCAAGTAAAAACGGGTGGTTACTCAGCGAAGTTTGGCCGAGCGACTGGTGGTACGATTAACACCACAACTAAAAGTGGTACCAATGAGTGGGAATTCTCTGCAGTTGTGCAATATGCTCCTGACTCGCTTCAAGAAGAAGGCTCAATTTCACGTGGTAATCAAGGTGCGGGGCAAATTTTCCGAGATGAAAGCTTAGCCTCTGATAATAGCGCTGATATCACCTTGGCAGTTGGGGGTCCATTAATAGAAGATACTTTATTCTTCTACGGCTTAGTGAACCCTCGTGATACAGAGTCTACATACACTTGGGGTGGTGACGAATTCTCACCAAACGATCAATACCGTAAAGAGTCAGCATCAGGTGGTGATAACCTTTTCTGGGGTGGTAAGCTTGATTGGGATATTACAGATAACCATCGATTGAGTTATTTTGCTTACTCAAACCGTCGTGATATTGAGCGCTCTGTTTATGAGTATGATAATGGTGCAATTGGCGATCGTATTGATGGAGCACTTCTAAAGCGTGGTGGTAAAGCACAAAGCTTAAGCTATACCGGTATCTTAACAGAAGACTTAGTAGTTACTGCAATGGCAGGTAACATCAAAACTGAATATGAAACTCAGTCTGAAAATCTGGTTTGTCCAAGTGTAACTGACTCACGTGGTACTTCAAACCCAATCACCGGCTGTGGTGCTGGGGGTAGTTTTGGTGCAAATAACGATGACAATACACAATATCGCTTAGATGTTGAGTATGTGTGGGATGCACACGAAATTAGCTTTGGTATCGATTATCAAGAGCGTAAATCAGAGCGAATCAGCCAACCAATTGGTGGTCATAGCTATGACTATCGTACACTTGCTGCAAATGGTAGCTGGCAAGCAGATAATGGAGCGCTTACCAATAACACAGGTGCTGCACTTGATTATGTTGAAGATCGTATCTTTGACGGTGGTGGTAGCTTTGAATCAGAATTAACAGCTTACTATCTTGAAGATAACTGGCAGGTAACTGATGACTTTGCTGTGAAAGTTGGTTTACGTATCGATGAGTTCGATAGTTGGGGTACTACAGGTAAGTTATTAACGAGCTTCAAAACTGATATTGCACCGCGCTTAGGTTTTACCTGGGATCCAACAGGTACAGGTGATACGAAAGTTTATGGTACTTACGGCCGTTACTACCTACCTGTTGCAAATAACACGATTTTCCGCGCAGCATCAGGTGTAAGTGATATTACAACTGCATACACATATACTGGGGTTGATCCAACAACAGGTGCACCAACAGGACTTGCTCCTTTGGCTGACGCTATCGGAAGTGGTGGTTTAACTAATTCACAACAAGTAAGTGGTGTACCAGTTATCCCTGAAAAAGATATTTTCCAAGCAAAAGAAGCCGATCCGTTCTCTAAAGATGAGTACATCCTTGGTGTACAACAAGCGCTTAACGATGAATATACAGTGGGTCTGAAAGGTACCTATCGTGAAGTTGCAACTGCACTTGATGATTACTGTGGCCGTTATGCATACCCATATTGCGTCATGATTAATCCAGGTTCAACATCAAGCTGGTACAGCGATGGTTACTACTGGAATGGTACTGATTGGGGTGACTCAAGCTTTGATAATGATGGTGTTCCTGACGAAGGTTCACTGACAACTTACTCAGCTGAAACAATCGGCTTACCGAAAGCAAATAATGAGTATACATCAGTTGAATTCAGCTTAGATTACCGCGCAGAAACTATCCGTTATCAATTTGGTTATACTTGGGCACGTAGTGTAGGTAACTTCGAAGGTGCTGTTAAATCAGACATCGGTCAAGCTGATGCAGGTATTACGCAAGACTTCGACTTCCCAGCAGTAATGGATGGTTCACAAGGTTATCAACCTAACGATCGTCGTCATACCTTTAAGTTCTTCGGTAGTTGGGAGCCAGTTGAAAACTTAACTGTTGGTTGGAATGCAACACTTCAAAGTGGTCGTCCACAAAGCCTATTTGGTCAAGGTTACCCATCAAAAGATCCAAACCTAAATGGTGGCTGGGGTGATACTTTCTACATCTATACGAATGAGTGCCCAGACACGAATGGTGATGGTGAATGTCAACAAGACGAAAAAATCTATGAAAAACATAGCCGTGGTACAGCAGGCCGTACTCCATGGACATTTAACTTAGATTTATCAGCTGCATATAACTTCACAGTATCTGATATTGATATGCGTGCGACTATTAATGTATTCAACGTTCTTAATAGCCAAGAAATCACATCAGCTAATGAGCACTATGAACAAAATGAGGGTGAAGTTAACTCTTATTATGGTTCAGCGTATACATGGCAAGCACCTCGCTATGTGCGTTTAGGTTTTGAAGCTCGCTTCTAATATAAGAACAATCAATTTGATTGTCCCCTGACTAAAAAAGCCCGTAAGGGCTTTTTTTATATCTACTTTTACTGCTGTCATCGCCTTGCAACTGTGATACAACAGCCGATTTATCAGGCTATTCTGTTGATTCACATGCCTGTCCTTTGTAAATCACATAATGCTCACCACCAAAGCGAACTTTTCCTCGCTTACGTTCAATAAGTGTATCTGCTGACATATTATTAAATGATTCAATAAATTGCTTACGAGCACGGTGGATTTGAATATTGACATGGCATTCATTAATACCTAAATCGCGGGCTAGTTTTTTTACTTGCACCCAGCCTTGCACCTCGGGTGCAAATTTATTTTTAATATCTGCTAGTTTATAGCGCGCTAATAACACGGTGAGGTAATGATGCGAGCGTACATCAAAGTCTTGTAGTCCATCATTGTGCTTCACTTTTAACTCAGTTTGTTCTTCGTCTAAGCTTAAGCTGAAGATAAATTCTAAATCATTGGTGGAGATAGGGCTTAGGTCAATCGTGTTTTCTTGTGAGGTCATTTCAGCTTTAAACAACTGCCACTGTTGACCGTCGATAGCTATGGTTTGACCTTCTTCGAGGGGAGAGACCTGGTGATCATCGGTACTTTCGAAGCACCACATGTAATTGTGAGGATCAAAGTAGACGATTATTACGGGGTCGTGGTTGTTAGGCAGAAAGTGATATCGTTCCAGTACAATAGCATCAAGCGAATCATTAGCAACGGGTAATAAAAGATCCTTCGGTGGCTCAATTGAGGTTAATTGATAAGTTACCTTATTAAGTTCAGAAAAGCTGATTTTATCATTTAAAGCTAATTGAGATTTGCTGTGTTTTTCAAGCTTTCTACCATTAAGCCACACGCCATTTTTACTCAAATCACGAATGTACCAATGTGGCTCAACCCACTCAATCACAGCATGTATCCGAGTGATTTCTGGATAATTTAATAGTGTATCTACAGAATGAGCTAAACGGCCAAAGCGATGGAAGTCGCGTAAATAAATGCTTTTACCAGAGTCTTTACAGGTAAGTACTGCCATAAATACATCCTTATATATGGAGAAATTATTTTGTATTAGCATTTTATTATCATTTATTTTGCTTTTAATTAACATTGGGGGCTAAACTAATAAATATGCACTTAACTGACCGAGTTGTTTGTGTTTTTATTAAAGGATTACTATAAACAGGTACAAGTACTGGCGCAAGGAGGGATGAGCACAATATACCTTGCGACAGACGTGCAACTGAACAGGCAAGTTGTACTTAAAGTCATGAAGCTAAAGAGTGACAATGTTCAACGTGCCATAAACGAAGCACAGCTCATTGCAAGCTTTAATCACCCAAATATCGTGCAGCTCTATAGAATCCTTCATGAGGATGAACAGGTTTTATTAGAAATGGAATACGTTAAAGGGACCACACTTGCACATCTAATAAAAGAGCGGCAGCTCAGTATAACTGAGAAAATAGATATACTTTCGCATATTTGTGATGGCTTAGCAGGTATTCATGAAAAAGAGATTCTGCATCTCGATTTAAAGCCCGCCAATGTATTGATAAGTGAAAATGGTGCAGTGAAAATTGCAGACTTTGGTATTTCAAAAATAAAGCACAAAGACATAAACACACAGACTACAAGTTTTGGTAGTTTGAAAGCAATGTCACCAGAACAACTTAATAACGAGACATTAGATTTTCGCAGCGACCTATTTTCATTGGGGTTAATGGCATATCAACTATTTAGTGATGTTCATGCTTATATAAATCAAGCTAAAAGTACAGCAGATCAAGATATTGCTGCAGCAATAAAATCATCCCCTTGCCGTGCAAATTACGAATCTATTTATACTATATCACCCGATTTGGCAGTACTAATTAAAAAGCTATTGGCCTTTAAACCAGAAAATAGACCAACAAGTGCGGGCTTGGTAGCTGCACAGTTTAAAAGTATTTTAGCAACGCTCAGTTTTGATTGCCCTACTGTTGAAGTGAAAGATATCGAAAAGCAGCAAAGCGTCCCCCTAGTTGATAAAAGGCTTATGTACTTAATCGGCTTTACAGTGTGTTTTGGTTTGCTGATTTGGGCTTATTTGGCGGTGCAAACGAAGGAGTATATTGCGCTTTTACCAATTGATTTTACATCGACAAGCGAAGTGACAGAAACACAAAAGAGGTTACTTAACTTGGGAGTCACTGACGCAGTAACTGAGTTATTGTTAGAGAGTCGGCATTATGCTTTGATTTCAGAACAAGAAATTAAACAAACACAAAACGTATTGGGTAAAGAAGCTAGTTTGAGCGGGTTGGCAAGTGCACTCGGTGCATCAAAGTTATTAGTACCAAAACTAGACTGCAATCCTTTGTCGTGTGATTTTAGTTTGAGTCAGCTTGATCAAAATGCCACAGTAGTGAGTAAATATCGTACCGCGACAGATAAAGAAAACTATCTAAATATATACAATTCGGCACTTTCTTCGGTGCAGAGCTTGCTTGATGTAAAGATTGCTGAGCACAGTCAGTTATCCTTGTCTGATGAATTTGTTGATAAATATGTGTCACTTGTGGCACTCGTTGCCAATAACTTGGAAAGCTCTAAAGTAGAGAAATCAATAGCAGAGTCGTTGCTTTTTCAGCGTGCTGATTTTAAACCTCTTTACCCGCTTTATCGAAAAATTATGTTGCGACTTTATAAGATGACGCAAAATATTGCGCTTATAAAAGAGCTACAAACTCAGCTAGATAATTCACCCGAGTCTTATCGTGAAAGCCCTGCTTACTTAATTGATTTGTTGGAAATATATCAACACGCAGGTGAGCAAAGTAAAGCTTATAAGGTTATTAAGCAAATTCAAAACTCATCATTAGAGGCATATCAAAAGCAGAGTATTTTAGCTGTTTACTATAATCGAATTGGCGATCTAGAAAGCGCATTAACGCATGCTCGCAATGCATACACACTTAGACCAACTTTGCTCGCAACAAGAAATCTAGCGATTGCTTACCTCACTCAAGGACAGCGTGCTGAAGCTGCCACTTATTTAAAAGAGGTTTTACGCTACAACCCTTCGGATATTGTGACGCTAAAAACATTGGCTGATATTTCATTGTTATCTGGAGAATTAAAAGAGGCGCAACAACATTATCAAAAATTAATTGATTCAGGGCAGCAGAGCCCTTCTATACTTAGTAATTACTCTATCGTTCTCTCCTTGCAAGGCGAGTTAGATGAGGCATTAATATTTGCGAATCGAGCTATGCTATTAGCGTCAGAAACATCTACCTTGCAGCTAAATTACGCTGACTTACTTTATTTAAAGGGCCAGACTGCTGAGGCACTCTCCTTATATGCAAGAATTAATAAGCGCCTTGATGCTTCGCCAAAGAATATTGCTGAACAATTAGAAAAAGCGCAGGTATTGATTCATCTAGAGCAAAATCAATATGCTATGAATCAAATTGAACAGGTATTAATTGCGCAACCTGATCTGGCAGAAGCATATTTTGTTAAAGCAATACTTCAAAGTGTACTAAATGAAAAATACTCAGCGCTAGCGTCAATAGAGCAAAGCATTAAGCTGGGCTGGAGCCCAGTTTTTTATCGCTTAGGTTGGTTTAAACCGTTATGTTCCGAGCGTAAACTCGCCACTTTAATTGGTCAGTCTCATTATTTATTTTTATGTAATCATAATAAAAGCGCAGAGATAGACTCTGCGCATTTATAAATTAGGTTGGTTCCATGTCCTCAATGATGACACGAGGATCTTGAGAGAAGTAACGCATAAGCGAGTTAATATCTCCATCTCTTTTGGCAATTAGTCGAAAATTGATCTCATAATTTGCTTTTTGATCTAATTGTCCTGCAATAGCCTTATTTGGACTGTTAGCTAATAATTTTGCTAGCTCTTTTGATAATGCTTGATGAGGTAAAATGTTCGAAATAGTGACAACCAATGCTTTGCCATTATTTGCGACAATACTGTTGAGTTGATAGTTGAAATTGTCTTTAGCATCAGAGAAGTAACTGCCATTTTCGGCGAAACTCCAATCGGATTCTTTAGCAAGTTCGTAATAGATGTTCAGGCTGTCACCTGCAAGTAGATCTTTGTAGTTAATTTTAATTTCTTCGGCACTCGCGCCAGACTGAGAAGTGATTTCCCATGGGCCGTTGTCATTGGGAATAACAAAAAAGCTAAGATCGTTCATGATATAAAATCCTGTTTTCTAATTGAGGAGCTGCTTATTTAATTCATAAGCAGCTATAACTATAGGTTGTTTAACAAGAACCCCAAATTGTGCCGCTCCATAGCGGACTATTATTTGCGTATACCGTTGCTTTAATTCCATTAAATGGAGGAACACCAAAGCGAAATCCACACGTTTGCATACATACTTTAACCGATGTACCGCTTGGAATTGGTAAACTTACTGAAAAACAGATATTGCCGACTACTGGAAAATTAACGCAAATTTTGCCATTTTCATAACTGGCGCCAACGCACGCTGAAATCTGTGCGGCTAACGTGGATGGATGAAACTCAAGAGGTTGATTAGCTGCCGTCTCGCTGGTCGCTAAACTAATAGAATGATCTTTGGTTAGATCGGGTACTAAGTTGGTATTTTTATCGCTGTCACACATAGTCAAATTCTCCTTGCATAATTTTGAAGTGGCAACAAACAAATCTCTAAATAGGTAATTTGCTGTTTGCCTGTTTGTGCAAGGAAAAGGATAGGTAGTTCTATTACAGCTTGTTATTACAGATTATTACATGATGGTATTTTGTTTTAATATCAATTGATTGGTTTGCATTTTACCAAAGGCAGTGGCTCGGTTGCTTTACTATCTAAATGGCGAACAAAGCAGATTTGGTTTTTAATCAACAGCTCAAAGCGTTCTGGTATATTTGGATGTGAACCGCTGAGTGGATTCCCTTGTATATCAACGCCATTCAAGCTTTCGATGACAAGTATGCTGCTATTGATAAATGCCTCGTCGGATACCTGAATAGGCTTACTGTGCATTAACCTTGAAATGCCTTGTGCTATTAAGGTGCTTTGTGGCTCAGTAACGCGTGCGTGTTGAAGTTTAGGGGTTGGTTGTTGGGTATGTGAACTACAGCCAAACAAAACACTAAGTAGCAAGATACAGGTTAGATGGGCTCTCATCATAGCTCCATTAAGTTTACAGTGCCTAATAAAGGTTATTATATTGAATATAGTCAGCTTCTAATCAATTAGATAGATTGCACGGGCATTTTTAAAACTGAGTTGTTGCCATACATTGTACTGTTTACACAATGAAAAATAATGCTGCCAACATTGCTCATAGCTGGTATTGATTTGGCAAACAGGGAAGTTACTGGCAAACATGATTCGATGTTCACCAAAATAGTTTAACAGTTGATCCAGTAACCAGCGGTGCTTATTGGCCGCGAGCGTTGTAAATTCTAAACCAGAAAACTTAATCACGATATTATCGCAGCGACTTAATTTTATAATCGCACGTAGCCAGTTTTGCTCATTATTAATAAAGCCTAAATGATTTATAACCACCTGTAATTTAGGAATAGCACGACAGTAATGCAGTAACTGTTCGGTTACCTGTTGATTTTCAATCTCGAACTGAGCTTCAAATATTAAGTGTTTACTAGCAAGATAAGCAAGGTTCTCTTGGCAATGCGGGTCTAATAAACGCATTGAGTCACTCCCTTCGGTTATATCACGAATGCCAGCAAGTTGAGGTTGCTCTAAGGCTGACATTGCAGCGATAAACTGATTGCTAGGAGCATTAATGGCGCTAAAGCTAATTGCTTTATAGGGCATACTTTTCAAGTGTTTGCTAAGCCAGTTAAGCTCATTGACCGGCGCTTGGTTGTCGAAGCCTGCTTCAATATGCACCAGTGCTTCTAGTTGAAATGGACACGCTGCTTTAAGCTCTGCAGCGGTTGTTTGCGCTTTAATTTTATCGAGGTTTGGCCAAGCAGGAGGAGTGTTGCCTTGAAGCCAAGTATATTGACCCTCAGTGAGGTTAAAAAAGTGCACATGGGGGTCAATAATCTTGTCGCTCATTGTGTGGTGTATCCACCATCAATGCTTTGCAAGCTACCAGTGATAAAGCTCGCTTCAGGACTGATTAAAAAGTTCACCAAAGCGGCAATTTCTTCTGGTTGCCCTAAGCGACCTAAAGGTTGCAGCGCAGCTTCTTCAGCAACAACCTCAGCTTTGTTGGCACCACTTTGCTGACAATATGCATCAATCGCATTATGGAAAAGCGGCGTTTCTATCGTGCCCGGACAAACCGCGTTAGCACGAATGTTAAACGCGGCATAATCCAGTGCTGTGGTTTTTGCCATTGAAGCCAGTGCATGCTTGGTTAGGTTATAAGCAAACGAATTTGGTTTGCCAATAATTGCCTGATCAGAAGCAACCAATACAATGCTGCCACCTTGCTGGCTTTTCATGCTAGGTAATACGGCTTGAATTGCAGCATAAGCACCTTTTACATTGAGCGCAAACAGGGCATCAAACGTTGCTTCATCAGTGTTTTCAATGTTGGCACTCAAATGACGACCTGCATTGGATACTAAGGCATCAACGCGACCCGTCTCGGCAATGATATCGGCGATAACCGACTTCACCTGCTGAATATCACTAACGTCACAGTGGCGATAATTGCCCTCAGATGGGGTGATATCTAAATTATAAACGGTGTAAGCTTCACGCTCTAAACGCTCAACAATCGCTTTGCCAATACCTTTACTGCCGCCTGTGACAATTGCAACGTTTGTCATCATTTACCCTTAGTGGCTGTGGCCACAGCCGCCTTCACCGTGCACATGACCGTGTGATAACTCTTCGGCTGTTGCTTGGCGAACATTAAGCACTTCAACGTCAAAAGTCAGTGTTTTACCAGCAAATGGGTGGTTTAAGTCACAATCTGCATTGAAACGACCTACTTTAACGATCGTTACTTGATGACGACCTTGGTTTGAATGAACAATAGCAGTCATACCTGGCTTCCACACTTTTGTGTTGCCTTGTAAGTGCTTAAGTGGAATACGTTGGATCAGATCGTCAACGCGTTCGCCGTAAGATTCGCTAGGCTCAAGTGTTACGCTGAAGTTATCGCCAGTAGTTTTTCCTTCAAGCGCTTTTTCAAGACCCGGAAGCATGCCTTCAGTGCCATGGATATATGAAAGTGGCTCGCCATCTTTGCTAGATTCAATTTGCTCGCCCGCTTCACTCAAAGTGTAGTGAAACTCAACCACTGCGTCTTTACTGATTTGCATGTTATTACTCTTTAGAATTTAAAATATAAGCGTTGATTTTACGCTAAGCGCTTTGGCTGAGCAATCAAGGCTTTTTCAATGAGCTTTCAATACCAGATAACATTACTTCGCTGGCTGATGCTTGCGGCTCGGGCTGCATTATTTGTGGCAAGTGCAAAGTGAGTATGGTGCCAGGTTTAATTATGCTGGTGGCGGTTAGTTTATTCCACTTTGCAACATCTTTGTGAGGAACATCGTAAAGCTGACTGATACTCCAAATAGAGTCCCCAGGTTTTACTTGGTAATTAACTGCAATAGTTGATACCACATCTTCTTGTTGCTCTAAGTAAGGACTAATATCGTAATCCACGATGAGTGATTTTGGCATGGTGTGAGGCTTTGTTAAACTCAACTGCTCGCCAATTTTAATTAAGTTCGAAGACTTGTTATTCATCTTTTTTAAATCAGCTACTTGCATACCAAAGCGGGTGGCGATGCTGTATAACGTATCACCTTTTTGTACCGTGTACTCTCCAGCAAAATTATTTCTAAATAGCTTACTTTGCAACAAGGTTTGTTGCTCGACAGGCAGGAGTAAGGTATGGGGGCCGTTTGGAGAGCTTTGGTTTTTTAAATAACCAGGGTTCAATTTGTGTAGCTGTTTACGCCCCACCCCTGACAAACTAGCAATAACTGAAAAATCGAACTGCTGGCCGATATTAAACTCAGTAGTCAGTGCTTTATTTGCTAGCCTTGGGCGCTTAAGGCCGAGTTCAGGATGTTTTAGTAAATAACTCAGTGCCATTAACTTTGGGATATAGTCGGCAGTTTCTTGAGGTAATGAAAGAGACCAATAATCTGTTTTTTTACCCAAGCGTTTGTTTTTTGCTATGGCTTTTTTTACTCTGCCTTCGCCACTATTGTAAGCTGCTAAAGCATGCAGCCAGTTACCATCAAACCGTTTATGTAAGTAACGTAGATAGGCCAAAGCAGCATCAGTTGAGGCTAATACATCTTGACGACCGTCATACCATTGATCGCTTTGTATGCCAAAGTGATAGGCGGTTGCTCCAACTAATTGCCACACCCCTACGGCATGTTCTGATGAGCGAATTGTAGGCCTGAAGTCACTTTCTACAAAAGGTAATAATGCCAACTCCATTGGTAACTTTTGTTGCTCTACACGGCGGACAATATGATACAGGTAAGGCGCAGCACGTTTGTTAACTTTCAGTAAGTAATTAGGTTGTGCTAAATACCATTTAAGACGAGCGGTAGTATGTGCATTGGTTTGGAAAACAAGGCTTAAATTATTCGCAATGTGTTGCCATAACTCTTCGGCACGTGCAGTTGGTAATGGAGTATTATTTACTGGCACAGGCTCTTTTGGTGACACCTTTATTTGGGGCGTCGCCACGATAAACTCGTTTACTTCGAGTTGGGGGGCTAAGTCAGGTTCATAGTGGCTGAAGATAGCTGGCCGCTCTGAGTGTTCCTGAGCAGTGTCTTGCTGAGTAAGTTGGCATCCTTGTAAGCCAATAATAAAGCTCAGCAAAAGTATGTCTTTCAATTTTATACGAGCCATATAATAAAATCCTTTTATTATTTTAGCGCTATTTTGACAATTTGGCCTTCTTAAGTCCAGCTTCTAGAAACATAGTGAATGCCCGATTACCAATTTCATCAAGCTGATATTGCTGTTTGATCTGTTCAGGAAAAAGCTCAATTAACTCCTCAACCGATTTATCTGGCTGCGCTTTTGTAAGGGTAATAATTGCGTTTAAAAATGCGATTGGTTTAGCTAGTTCTGCTGTATTTAGCTGTTCGCCATGGCCGGGTAAAATAGTCACGAGCTCAGTGTTATTGTGAATTTTTTTGAGCGCTGCTAGCCAGTTTTCTAATTCGCCATGACCAGGGTAGGGTAAGCTATCAACGATATCTGCACCAACTAACACTCTGCCATGATCAGCGGTAATGGTTAAGTCACCTTGAGTGTGAGCCCGATAAGGCGTTAATGTAATAGGGTAGTGACCTAATTCAAGACTAGTCTGCTTTGATACGCTTATGGCTGGTGGGTTTAAACTAAGCTCTCGCCAGCGAAATAAACGTTGTTTAGCAAGGGTTAATTTGTCTCGCCAAATAGTTTGCTGATCTTCAGGCTGATTCGCCAAGCGTTGGTAGCTAAGCTCAATACTTTTTTCATAACCATCTAGTTTATCTTTTAATGCTTGTTGCATTGCTGCAAATTCACTAGCCACTTGCTGATGTACAATTAGTTTGGCATCAGGAAATTCAGCTTGTAATACGGCTAACCCTAACAAGTGGTCATCGTGAAAATGACTCGCCACTAGATAACATAAGGGGGTTTTTAAACGTTGTTTTAATTGCTTGGCAAGGCTTTCAACTTCTGCAAAGTTACCGCTTGCATCTACCATCAAAGCACACTTTTTTCCTTCAATGAGTACTTGGTTTGAATCATAAAAGCGTAACTTACTTTGTTGTTTTAAAAATTGAATTTCAGGCGTGATTGTATGCCAGCTAACATTTGCTTGTGCGTTTAACCCAGTAAATAAAAAAAGTAATGCAGCAGCAATTCGCATATTTATTTGCTCGAATATGAGTGAATATGATCGATTGTAAACAAAAAAGCGCTGTGTGCGCTTTTTAGGGATCGAGATGTTGGCTGAGTTTATCAATTAAACTGTCATGTTGCTGTTCTTGTTTTGCTTGTTGCGATTTCACTTCAAGCAATTCATGACTTAAATGTAATGCAGCCATTAGCAAAGCGTTTTGTTCATTACGAACTGTTGAGCGTTGTTTCATTTGCTCCACCAAGTCATTTAAATTTTGAGCTGCGGCTATAAGGGAATTCTCTTGCCCTTGTGGGCAAGAGAATTCATGTTCCTTACCCAGTAGCTCGACAGTGACTCGCTGACTTTGTGGGGAGCTCATTAGCTAGCCTGTTGAACGCTTTGTAATTTCTCAAGCAGACCGGTAAGTGTACTGCTAGCATCTTTTTGTTTCTCTTCGTTTTCGAGAACTTCAAGTTGCAGAGTTTCGTTTTCATCTAACAGTTTTGCTGTTTGTTCTTGTAAGCTTTTAACTTCGCTTTCAAGTTCACTGTTGCGAAGGATTAATTTGTCGATCAGTTGTTCGAGTTGGGAAAGAGTTTCGTTATTCATAAATGCGCTCATAAAACTGTGATTATTGTCATGCAAATGTAAAGGAAAGTGCCTTGATATGCCAGCATTTACGGCTGTTTTAGCAGATTTTTATTTATTATTAAGGCGTAATTCAGTGTAATGGCTTTTTTATTCATTTATGGTTCACTGAAGCGCCACATTTTCTGTTTATCATGTACAATATGACTATTCATTTTTAATGCAGCTTTTGCATCTGGCGACTTATAAATATGCTTAGTTATCGACATTCTTTCCATGCGGGCAATCCTGCCGATGTTTTAAAACACCTTGTTTTAGCTGAAGTACTTAAATACCAAACTATCAAAGATAAGCCACTCGATTATGTGGATACGCATTCTGGTGCAGGTTTTTTTGAACTTGCTGGTAGTGATGCACAAAAAACACAAGAATATTTAGATGGCATCGCCAAGCTTTGGCATCACCGTAGTGAACATGCGGAACTAAATGACTATATTGAGCTTATTAAGTTGTTTAATGAAAATGGTAATTTAGATTTTTACCCAGGCTCACCGAAAATTGCAGAGCACTTCCTACGCCGCCAAGATAATGGCTGGTTTTTTGAATTACATCCGCGCGACTTACAGCTTTTGCAAGACAACATGAAAGGAAAGCGTTCAATTCGCGTGCGTGGCGAAAATGGTTTTCAAGGCTTGGTAGGCTTGTTACCACCAGCCTCTCGGCGTGCGTGTGTATTGATTGACCCTCCATATGAAATTAAAGATGACTATGACACTGTTGTAAAAACGCTTGTCAAAGCACATAAACGTTTCGCAACAGGCACATATATGATTTGGTATCCGGTAGTCGACCGTGAACGAATCGATAGAATGGAAGCTGGATTAATTGCGTCGGGTATGCGCAATATTCAACTTTTTGAATTAGCAACTGAGGCCGATACCGACGTTCATGGCATGACAGCATCGGGTATGATAGTGATCAACCCGCCATGGAAATTAAAGCAAACAATGGATGCGGTATTACCAGAACTTGTTTCATTACTGAGTGATAGCAGTGGTTTTTATCGCAGTGAACAGTTAGTTGAAGAGTAAATTGTTTTCCATATAAAAAGCCCAACAATCACTGTTGGGCTTTTTATGCGTTGCCTAAATTTATCTTTATAGTTGTTTATATAAAGTTTAGGTTGCTTTATTTAGTTCATATAAGTGGCTGCAAAGGTAGCAACAGGTTCGCTACTATCATCAAGCAATATGAGCTTTTCACCATTTATTGTAAATTGAGCAGTCGCAGCTAAAGCTGCAGACATAGCTGCTTCGATATCCATTTGCGAAATACACATTTTTTCGGTGCTTGCTAATGGGTTAAAGGTCAGAGTTTGGCCACTGACTTCATAGCTACCAGAGAAATTATTGCAGCCCAAGAAACCATTGGTTGAGCCATCTTCTTTGAATTGAATAAAAGGCTCTTTGGTTTCGACCGTCACTGCTTCATCATTAATGGTGATAGCTTTCCAGTAAGTGTTTACCAAAGTAACATCTGGCTTTTTAGCAGATACTTTAGAAACGGTTACTTTATAAACCTCAGCAGTTTCATCTTCGACAAATGGATTGTTATGAGTAGTGCTGATATAAAGCAATTTACCTTGGTTTTCGATGCGAGCACTTACGCTGTAACGGTGACGATCAACGATTTTACTATCATCATATTCAAGAGCCACAGTGTAAGGTGGTGCACCATTTAGTTCAATCTCTTGCTCGCTGATTACATCAGCTTTTGCGTCCATTTTTGAAACATCAGCAAGTTGCACCTTTAGTACTGAGCCTGGTGGTAACATGCTGCGATCTAAGTAAGTAACCTCAGTAGTAAGAGTTTTCATTGTAGATTGCTCTGCTTTTTGGGTACTAGAATTGTCCCCACAACCCGTTAATACAACGCTGCTACCTAACAGCATAAGACTACAAATAGAGGCGTTTTTTAAAGATGAGAAGGTATCCGAAGCCATGATTATTTTCCTTGCGTTACACTATGTAAATAATTAGAAAAGCATAAAGTTCGCTGACTTAATCATAGCTTAATTAATTGAAAATGGGCACAAGGCCCATTTATTTCATGTATTATTTTTTCACGTACTTAGTGAGAATAACAATACGCTGACCTTCTACGCGCCCTTCGATGTGTTCAGGGTTGCTAGTCAGGCCGATATTTCTAACAGCTGTGCCTCGTTTTGCAACTAGGCTACTGCCTTTTACGTCAAGATCTTTAATCAGTGTAACGGTGTCACCAGCTTGAAGAACCACACCATTGCTATCGATATGTTTAATGTCATCTTCTTCGGCAAGGGCCATTTGCGCCCATTTAAGGGTATCTTCTTCAAGGTAAATCATGTCTAGCGCGTCTTGTGCCCAACCATTATCCGCAGCTAAGCGTTTTAACATGCGATAAGCCACAACTTGCACAGCGGGTGTTTGACTCCACATGCTATCGTTTAGGCAGTGCCAATGGTTTGCTGTTAGCTCTGCGCTATTGTCAATTTGGTCTTTACAGGTTTGGCACACATAAATGCACTTGTCTGAATGAGCCTCTGTAACAGGGGGGACTTCGTAAACAGATAGGTTAGCTGTATTAGTACAAAGTTCACATTGGTTATTACTGCGTTCGATAAGGGCTTGTTCAATGCTCATAGGAGGCTCTTTTAAGTTAACAAGGTAAGAAAAACAGCGCGCAGTATAGCAAAAGTAGGTCCAAAGCGGAATATCCTTAGTTATTGTGGGGGTATGTTTTTCGTATATTTGTTGATGATGGCATCAAGGCGGCCGGATTGTTTTAACTCATCGATAGCCATATTTATCTTTGGTAGCAATGCTTGGTGTTCAGCACGTAGGCGAATTTTTAGGTTACCAAGCGAGTGTAGCGCGCCAAAGTCGATATCAGCATTAAATTGCTGAGCCCAATACAGCGCAGGCAGTTTATCTAGAATGACTACCTCAATACGTTTTAGTTTTAGAGCCTCAATAAGTTGCTTTTCAGAACTAAAATCGACCCGTTTAAAGTGGTTGTCGTCGTAGTAATAATAGCCAAGTATAGTACCAACAGGTTTGTTTTTTATGGCCTCAAGCTGTTGCCAATTGGTCACATTATTTTTCAAACTTACTAGGTATTCTTCAATGGTAAATAAGCTATCTGAATAAATAAATTGTGGGTTTTGCTTTTCGGTTTGGCTTAACCATTCAAGGCTAATTACATCAAAGTCGATGTGCCCAAGATGAAGATATTTAACGGTACGTTTGGCTGGCAGCTCTACATGTTTTGCTTGTATGTCAGCGAGCTGCATAACTCGCATGATAATTTCAGGCAATATCCCCGGTTCACGTTTATCGTTTGTGTAATATGGGAAATAGTTTCCAGATCCCGTGACATTGTATTTAAGTACGGGTGGTTGTTCCGCTTGTACAGACCGTGAAAGAAGTAATAAAACTAAGAAAGCCGAGTAAATTAGGGGCAATGGATTATTTGACATCGTTTTCATGTGCCTAGTGTGGTCGGGTTTTTATTTTTTAGCAAGGTGTTCAGCTTTCACTATACTAAGAACAGGAGTAAAGTGGGGGGACAGTATCTGAGCGAGATGTATAATGTCAGAATTAAGTATGGAAGGTAACAAAAGTCAGAGCATGACGCAGTATATAGCCCGGCAGCCAATATTTAATGCTGACAGAAGCCTGTATGCCTATGAGTTATTGTACAGGGAATCAAATGATAATGTCTTTCCGGTGGGGACCAGTGATGGTCAAGCTACAGGTCGATTGTTTTTCAATGCCTTGATGTTGATGGGGTTAGAGAAGCTTACAGGTTTTCAACCAGCATTTATCAACTTATCAACTGACGCTATTTTAGATGACTTTCCAAAGTTGTTGCAGCCAACCAGTGCTGTGATAGAAATTGTCGAGCGTGCGACAAGTATCCCGCAAATTATTGGTCGAGTTAAACAATTAAAGCAAGATGGTTACCTTTTTGCTTTAGACGACTACGACGGTGATGATAAGTGGCAAGATGTATTGCCATTAATGGACTTCATAAAAATAGAGGCTGCTGACCCAATCATTAAAACCAATATGACGGTTAAAAAGCTTAAACGCAGCTACCCAAAAGCAAAAGTTATTGTTGAGAGAGTAGAAAGCTACGAAGATTTTCAACAATTAAAAGCGGCTGGTTGTGATTTATTTCAAGGGTATTTTTTTGCGAAGCCAGAATTGCTAAGGTTTGGTAATGTGGAGCCTTCAAAAGTGGCTGTTCTAGAGTTACTCAGCTGCACTGCTCAAACTGCTCTAAATTTTGACCAAATCCAGCAACGTGTAGCCAAAGATATTGCCTTAACAGCTAGAATCTTAAGGCTGGTAAACGCACGAACCAGCAGTACACAACAGACAATTCGCTCAATTTCGCAGGCGGTTATTTATTTAGGTGAAGATGCAATTAGGCAATTTGTTCGTGTATTAGCACTAAGCGAGTTAGGGAACGATAAACCGCAAGAGTTAACTAAGCTTGGTTTAACTCGTGCTAAATTTATATCACTGATGCTTGAACCTGCGGGTAAAGAGCTTTCGGAGCAAGGCTATTTAGTGGGTCTTTTGTCTGTATTGGACGCTATTTTAGATGTAAAGCTTGATGCGGTTGTTAAAGAGTTCTCGCTTGGAGCAGAACTTACAAGTGCACTGGTTAAGTTTGATGGAATGCAAGGAGCCAGTTTGCAGCTTGTTATAGCCATGGAAAAAGAACAGTGGCAAACAGCAACCAAGTTACTAAAGATAATTCGTCCAGCAGCGAATATGGATATTGTGTATCGTGCAATGTATGACGCTCGTGCCTATGCTGACAATGTGTTTGACACTTTAGCATCGGTTGCAGACTAATCTCGTTAAGTTAGCTATGATGCCCGCAATGTTTACAGGTAAGGGTTATCAATATGCGTGTTTTTTTCCCCATTGTAATGATTATTGCGGCGTTAGCTTTACTTATACCGGGCGTGACGAGACCAGTTTTAACCTTAGAAGGTAAAATAGATAAATCGAAGCTTGCTAAAACAGGTATTGAAATGATTGCCGATGAAGGCGATCGCAATACGCGTAGTGTACTAATGATGGCATCAAGCATGTTGGGGCTTGATAAGCTTGAAGGCGAAATCGATGCCTACAAAAAAACGCGCAGCATTTGGGGCACAGTAAATGAGCTTGCCAATAACAAAAACTACCTTGTTGCCGCGCTGGTTGCGGTGTTCTCGATTGTTATTCCCACTTTAAAACTCCTGATGCAATTGCTTTATTGTTTTTTACCGATGAATAGATTTAAGCATTTACTCGGTCAACTCATACAAGGCTTAAGTAAATGGAGCATGGTTGATGTGTTTGTGATTGCATTAATCGTGTCTTATTTGGCTGGTAACGCCGATGGACAAATGGGCGAACTGATAAAAATGCATGCCGAATTAGGCGATGGATTTTGGTATTTTACTGGTTATTGCCTGTTTGCTATTGCTGCCAGCAGTAGCATTAAAACAGATAAACCCTTGTCGAGCGCGTAAATTTCGGGCTACAATTTGGGCAACTAATTTTTAAGGTATGATGATGACGCGACTTTCAAGCTACTTATTGATAGCTATGATGCTGCTCACTTTTGTGGGTCAGTCAGTTGCGTCTGTTGCTATGGTATGTGATATGCCACATGCCAGCATGCAAATGGACCATCATGCTACTATGAGCGCTGACAGCGACATGAGTGATATGGACTGTTGCCATGAAGACGTAATGGATACCAGCGATTGTGCGTGTCCGTTCAATGCCTGTACAGCTCACTCACTCCTGCCGCTAAATGATTTAGTTGTTAAATCAATTAAGCAATCAGAAAAAGTCACAGTGTTAGGCGCCAGCCAGCTTAGTTTCCGTGTAAGTTCTTTATATCGTCCACCTATTACTGCTTAAGCAGGATAGGTCTGTCTAAAATTTAGCAAAACGCTGAAATACACCTCATCCTGCAACCAAAATCTATTGTTTTTTAACCATTTTTAAGATTTTTGGAGCATGTGATGATTCACAGCAAATTGATTAAGGCGCTTTCTCTTGGCGCAGTATTGGTAACCTCAAGTTTAGTGAAAGCAGAGCCGTTGGCACTCAATCAGGTGATTGATTATGCATTGACTCACGAGCCTTGGTTACAGGCAAATAAATACCAGCAACAGGCGATAGAAGCGCAAAGCATTGCGGCCGGTACCTTGCCAGATCCAGTATTAACCGTTGGGCTAATGAATTTACCAACCGATGGTTTTGCCTTTGATCAAGAAGGTATGACGCAATTCAAAGTGGGCTTGTCACAACAATTTAGCCGAGGTGATAGCCTTGCCCTACAGCAGCAAGCATTGAAACAATCAGCTGAGCAATACCCTTGGCTGCGTGCAGACCGCCAAGCGCAGGTTAAAGCCATTGTTAGCGAAGCATGGCTAAATGCCTATCGCGCGCAAAAAAGCATTCAACTGATCAACCAAGATAAAGCCTTATTTAATCAACTTATTGATATTACAGAAGCAAGCTATGCCAATACACTTGGCGCAACTCGCCAGCAGGATATTATTCGCGCTCAGCTAGAGCTGACTCGGCTTGAAGATAAGCTGGTGATGTTAGAGCAACAGTTTGATAGTGCCTAAAAGCGACTAGCACAATGGCTACCTATTGAAATGCTAAACGGTGCAGTGAGCGATGACAATACTAAGGTGGCTGCACTAATGCCTTATCAAGAGCTTGAACCGTCTGGGGTGACTGAAGTGTTGATGAGTCACCCGGCAATTATTGCTATTGATCATGCAATGCGTGCTAAAAACACCCAAGTGCAAGTGGCTAAAGAAGCGTATAAGCCGCAATTTGGTATGAACCTAGGCTATGGCTATCGTGACGATACACTTATGGGTGACTCTCGCGCTGACTTGTTCTCTATAGGGGTTAGTGTTGATTTACCGCTGTTCACTGATAACCGTCAAGATCAACAAGTCAATGCCGCAATAGCTAGTGCAGAGGCAGTAAAAACCAACAAACTTATTACCCTACAAAAATTGCAAGGTCAGTATTTTAAAGAGCTTAGCCAGTTGAGCCGACTAGCCCAGCGCAAAGCACTGTATCAACAGCAGCTATTACCGCAAATGGCAGAGCAAGCCGAAGCGACTTTAAATGCTTACACCAACGATGATGGTGACTTTTCAGAAGTGATGCGCGCACGTATCAGCGAACTTAACGCAAAAATTGATGCGTTAAACATCGAAATAGACAAACAAATCACCCTCGCTCGCCTTAACTATTACGCAGCAGCAAAAGATAACCAAATAAATGCAGCACAAAGCCAAGGAGCTAGCAATGAATAATACAGTGAAATTAGTTATCGCCTTGGCGGTAGGTGCGGCATTGGCAACGGCTGTAAATAAACTAGCTGAGCCAGATCATGAAGCTATGCCAAGCGCTGAGAAAAAGCCGCTATATTGGGTGGCGCCTATGGACAGCAATTATCGCCGTGATGAACCGGGTTTATCGCCAATGGGTATGGAATTAGTCCCCGTTTATGAGGAGCAAAGTAGCGCTGAAGACAGCCCAGGTACTGTGAGGATCTCATCCGCGGTCGTTAATAACTTAGGGGTAAGAACAGCGCCCGTACGCTTTAAATCATTACAAACGACCGTTGATACGGTTGGTTATGTGCAATACGACCAAGACCAACTCGTGCATATTCACCCTCGTGTCGAAGGTTGGATAGAAACCTTATATGTAAAAGCTGCAGGTGACCAAGTTAAGCAAGGCGAGCCACTTTATACCTTGTATTCTCCACAGTTAGTGAACGCACAAGAAGAGCTACTGCTTGCCCTTAAACGTAACAACGCAGTGCTTATACGTGCGGCCAAAGCACGCTTAGCCTCACTGAATGTTTCTGACGATTTTATTGCGCGATTAGAGCAAAGCCAAAAGGTCAGACAAAACATTACCTTTTATGCCAAGCAAAGTGGCGTATTGGATGAGCTAAATATCCGCGAAGGCTTCTTCGTAAAACCTGGCACAACCATGATGAGTATTGCTCACCTAGAAGAAGTGTGGGTTGAGGCGGAAGTTTTCGAGCGCCAAGCAGGGCTTATCCATAAAGGCTTGCCAGTTACTATGACATTAGATTACGTACCGGGTAAACGATGGCAGGGCGAGGTCGATTATATTTACCCAACCCTTGATGAGAAAAACCGTACTCTTCGCGTGCGCTTACGTTTTGCCAACCAAGATGGCTTACTAAAACCAAATATGTTTGCTGAAGTGAGCATTACTACCAAGCCGACTGAGCCGCAATTAGTCATCGCAAAAGAAGCGGTGATCCGCACCGGTAGCCAAGACCGTGTCGTCATTGATTTAGGTGAAGGGCGCTTTAAATCAGTCGCCGTGACGCTAGGTCGTAGTGATAATCACGATGTCGAAATTTTATCAGGCTTATTGAAAGACGATAACGTAGTGGTTTCAGCGCAGTTCTTAATAGATTCCGAATCAAGCAAAAGCTCTGACTTTATGCGTATGCAAGAGCCGGATACTGATAGTGCAATGGTCAATGGCGTGATCAACAGCATTGACCGCGAAGCCCGAACTGCCGTGATCAGTCGCGAAGCCATCCCTAAATGGGGGCGAGATGCAGCAACCATGGAGTTTCATTTTTCGCCACGCATCGATATGTCTAGTTTGCAAAGCGATGATGAAGTGCATTTTACCTTTAAGCTGGTTGATGGTGAGTTTGTGATTTTTGACATTATGACCATGAGCCACCCTATGCAAGGAGAAATGCAATGATAGCAGCCGTGATCCGTTGGTCAGTCGGTAATCGCTTCTTTGTATTACTGCTGTCTTTAATGTTGGCGGGCTTTGGGATTTTTTCTTTAAAGAATACCCCAGTTGATGCCTTGCCTGACTTATCTGATATACAGGTTATTGTAAAAACGTCCTACCCAGGACAAGCGCCACAAGTGGTGCAAGATCAAGTAACGTTTCCGATCACCACAGCCATGTTGTCGGTGCCGGGTGCTGAAACGGTAAGGGGCTTTTCGTTTTTTGGTGACTCTTATGTATACGTTATTTTTAATGAAGACACCGATCTTTACTGGGCCCGTAGTCGAGTACAAGAATATTTGAGTCAAGTAAGTGCTCGCTTACCGGATTCAGCGAGGCCTGAACTTGGCCCTGATGCAACAGGGGTAGGCTGGATTTACTTGTATGCGCTGGTGGATAAAACCGGTAAGCATGATATTAGCCAGCTACGAAGCCTGCAAGATTGGTTTTTAAAGTTTGAGCTGCAAACGGTGCCGGGCGTATCAGAAGTAGCGTCTGTTGGCGGTATGGTTAAGCAGTATCAGGTGAATGTCGACCCCGATAAATTGCGTGCTTATGGTATTCCGCTAAGTTTAATTCAAACAGCAATTAAGCAAGGTAACCAAGAGCGTGGTGCTTCTGTGGTCGAAATGGCAGAAGCAGAATACATGGTATCGAGCACAGGTTACGTCAAAAGTGTCGCCGATTTAGAGGCTATTCCGCTGGGTACTAATGCCAATGGCACGCCACTGCAATTACGCGATGTGGCTGATATAAAACTTGGGCCGCAAATGCGCCGTGGTATTGCCGAGCTTAACGGCGAGGGCGAAGTAACTGGTGGTGTGGTGGTGATGCGCTTTGGAGAAAACGCCGAAGCAACCATCAAACTTGTAAAAGAGAAGCTAGAGTCGCTCAAAAAAGGCTTGCCTGAGGGGGTTGAAATCATCCCAGTGTACGACCGCTCAAACCTTATTACCCAAGCGCTTGATAACTTAAGCTCAAAGTTAATTGAAGAATTAATCGTCGTGGCCTTAGTGTGTGTGGTGTTTTTATTCCATATACGTTCATCGATCGTAGCCATTATTACGTTGCCAATGGGTATTTTAACGGCTTTTTTGGTGATGTATTGGCAAGGTATAAACGCTAATATCATGTCGCTTGGTGGGATAGCGATTGCTATTGGTGCAATGACAGATGGTGCTATCGTGATGATAGAAAATATGCATAAGCATATGGAGAAAACCCCACTGACCGATGAAAACCGTTGGCAAGTGGTGATGGACTCAGCCGCAGAAGTCGGGCCCGCGTTATTCTTTAGTTTATTAATTATCACCGTCAGCTTTATGCCAGTGTTTATTCTAGAAGCACAAGAAGGCCGTATGTTCTCGCCACTGGCTTATACAAAAACCTATGCCATGGCGGCCTCGGCTGGTTTAGCCATTACATTGGTGCCGGTGCTAATGGGCTACTTTATTCGCGGTAAGGTTATATCGGAGCAGAAAAACCCTGTTAACCGGTTATTGGTGGCAGCGTATAAACCCTTATTAAATGCAGTATTAAAAGCGCCGAAAACAACTCTGTTACTCGCTGTGGTTTTGGCTGCTATTGGTTTTTACCCAGTTAATAAAATTGGTAGTGAGTTTATTCCTCCCCTTGATGAGGGCGACTTAATGTACATGCCAACTACTTACCCGGGTATTTCAATAGGTAAGGCCCGTGAAATCTTACAGCAGACCGATAAGTTAATTGCCAGTGTGCCAGAGGTCGAGTCGGTATTCGGTAAGGTAGGTCGTGCAGATACTGCAACAGATCCGGCGCCACTCACCATGATCGAAACCTTTATTCAGTTAAAGCCAAAGTCACAGTGGCGCGAGGGCATGACAACCGAGAAACTGAAAAAAGAGCTCGATAATCTGGTTAAGTTCCCAGGGCTTACCAATGCGTGGGTTATGCCAATCAAAACGCGAATCGACATGCTTGCCACTGGTATTAAAACGCCTGTGGGGATCAAAGTTGCTGGTCCAAAGCTGAGTGAAATTCAAAAAATCGGTGAGCAAATTGAAGTCATCTTAAAAGACTTACCGGGCACGGCTTCGGTTTACTCTGAGCGTGTTGCCGGCGGTCGCTACATCAAAGTCGATATCAACCGTGAAAAAGCAGCGCGTTATGGTTTGAATATTGCTGATGTACAACAGGTTGTTGCTACTGCTATCGGCGGTATGAATGTGACCGAAACCGTTGAAGGGCAAGAGCGTTACCCTGTTAACTTGCGTTACCCGCAAGATTATCGTGACTCGCCAGAAGAGCTTAAGTTGTTACCGATAGTGACACCAAACGGACAGCGTATCGCATTGGCTGATGTAGCCCATGTCTTTATCGAAGATGGCCCGCCGGGTATTAAAAGTGAAAATGCCCGCATTAATGGCTGGAGCTTAATCGACATTGAAGGCAGTGATATCGGCAGTTATGTTGAGCGTGCGCAACAAGCGCTGCATGAGCAACTCGAGCTACCAGCTGGTTACTCAATTACTTGGGCGGGGCAATATGAGTATATGGAGCGTGCTAAAGCTAAGCTTAGCTACGTATTGCCATTAACCTTGGCAATTATTGTGGTGCTGTTATACCTCAATTTTAGAAGCTTTACTGAGGTAGCAATGATCATGTTGACTTTACCGCTTGCAATGATTGGGGGTATTTGGTTGATGTACCTTGAAGGTTTTAACTTCTCGGTAGCCGTTGGAGTCGGCTTTATAGCCTTAGCTGGGGTCGCAGTAGAAATTGGCGTGATCATGCTGGTTTATCTTAACCAAGCTTATCAAGATGCTAAAGCGCAATCAGCACAATTTACGGTTACAGAGCTGCGCCAAGCAATCATCAATGGTGCGGGCCTTCGGGTGAGACCTGTAATGATGACAGTTGCCACCATTATTATCGGTTTACTGCCGGTGCTTTATGGCACTGGAACGGGTAGTGAAGTGATGAGCCGAATAGCAGCACCTATGGTTGGCGGAATGCTCAGTGCCATTGTTTTAACGCTACTTGTGTTACCTGCGCTTTATTTTATTTGGCGTAAACGAGATCTATAAATTTTACAGTCAGTGTGTAACTTGTACGCTTTTACTTGCTACAAGTTACACATTTTGTTTTTAAAGTTATGATAATTAAAGCGTTTTTTACTGGTGTGATTTATGCAGTGTCTTATTAAATTGATTTTGATAAGGAATGCACATGCAAGTTAAAACAATACAGCAAGTTTATGATTGGACCGTGTTATTTCATACCCAAATGGCGGCCAACTTCCATAATGTTAAAGACTTACTGGACGAGCACAATCAAATGCTGGTGGAGTATTATCTGCAATACGAGAAAAAATTGGCAGAAGATCTGGTTGGCTTTAAAGCCATTACAGAACTGAACACACTGGATACTTATTGCTACGAGTACTTTTCAGACAACCCAGATTTGATCACGTTTGATGATATTAGTACTGATCAAAAAATTGATGAAAAGGCCATTCAAGTATATTTAACGACACAGCATCAAAAGGTTATTGATTTATATGAATACCTTGTATCGCGTGCCGAAACTGCTGCAACGATTGAAAAGCTCGAGCGTTTACTAGAGCTTGAACATCAAGGTCTTAAGCAAATGATGCAAAGCTCAAACCGTCATATGGATATGTAATCGATTAATCTATTAATCCGCTTAATGAAAATCGAGTAAGAAGCCGACCTTTTTAAGGTATTTTTGCTCTTGCTGTAAATCCGCCAAAAGCAAGGTATGTTCTTTAAGCCACTTATTGTGAAACTTTAAGAACATACTATTTTGCTTGGCTGTGACCTCAAGATCAAAACCTTGGTCAGTAATGCGCTTTTGATTTAGCAATACTGCTAAGCGCAAAATAACAATTAACTGCAATATTTCGTAATGCTGCATGGTATGCAGAGCTGGAAAATCTTCTAAACGGATCTTTTTACGATAAAAGCGGATCATACAGCTAAGTAGAGTTTGTTGTTGCTGTGTGAAGCCCGGTAATTGACTGTTTGCTACGATATACGCACTGTGTTTATGTATTCCTGATGAATTAACCCCTAAGCCAATTTCATGCAGCTGCGCGGCCCAATCCAGTAAGTTGATATAGTCAGGGTCGGTAAGTTGCCATGCCCCTTTTACCTGTTCAAATAGCCACTTTGCAGTTGTCGATACACGATTAGCATGCTCTTTATCTATGGCATTACGCTCAGATAGGTTCGC
This sequence comes from Pseudoalteromonas nanhaiensis, assembly GCF_051235485.1. Taxonomy (NCBI): domain Bacteria; kingdom Pseudomonadati; phylum Pseudomonadota; class Gammaproteobacteria; order Alteromonadales; family Pseudoalteromonadaceae; genus Pseudoalteromonas; species Pseudoalteromonas nanhaiensis. The sequence continues at coordinate 86,596 of NZ_JBPNYQ010000013.1, forward strand.
TATAGTATTAGTGCGAATATCTTTATGGGCGAGCTTTTGCTGCATTTCATGAAGTAAACCTTCACGCAACGAGTAATCGCTATATTGCATCGCTTCGATTTTAAATAGTCTAAATACCGCGATTAAAATAGCCAAACCACCACAAATACTCACTTGTCGCTCAGGTGTAAGACCTTCAATTTGCAGAGCAGCTATTTGTTTAGCAGCAATAAACTGGGTTTTAAGTTCTAATAATCGCTCTAATGTGATCAGCTCTTGCTCGGCATCATTGGCATTAATCATGGCAAGGATAGATTTTATTGTGCCTGATGTTCCCACTACAGATTGCCAGCCAGCCGATAAGTAATTGGCAAAGATCACTTCGAGTTCTTGTTCAGCGCGAACCTCCGCTTTGGCAAAGCGCTTAGCTGTGATTTGTCCATCTGCAAAAAACTGCTTGGTATAGCTAACACAGCCCATGTTGCGACTAGCAAGGAGTTTGTGTTTAAAGTGTTTACCAATGATGAGCTCGGTACTGCCGCCACCGATATCAATAACTAAGCGGTTCTCATCGTGATGAATGTAATGGGCAACGCCTTGGTAAATTAAACGGGCTTCTTCTTGCCCTGAAATCACTTCAATCGGGTAAGGAAACACCTTACTTGCTTGAGTTAAGAATGAATGTATGTTTTTCGCGCGGCGTAATGTGTAAGTGGCAGCCACTTTGACATTCTCTAAAGGGAAGTCTTGCAATGTAGTGGCAAATTGTTTGAGAATAGCCAGTGCGCGCTCGATAGCTTCTTGGCTTAAGTGATTTTTATCATCTAAACCATCAGCTAAATAAACGCGCTGCTTTTCTTTGTGTAAGATTTGCAAAGAGCCATCGACCTCTCTTGCCACCACTAAATGAAAACTGTTTGAGCCTAAATCAACTGCAGCAATTGAGGGATAATCATTCATTATTATAGTTACTTTCCCATTTTTTAAGGTGGTCATAAATGGCAATTTGCGAACGAATTTTCTTGCGATTGCCACGGCGTACATAGCTGTTTTTTTGTTCGCTATCGATTATGCGCGCTTTTGTTCTATCTTTAAACTGTAGCTCAAGAATATCAATTATGAGCTGCTTTAATTTTTCATCATAAATGGGTGTAGCTACTTCTACACGGTGATCTAGATTCCGGGTCATCCAGTCTGCTGATGAAATATACACTTTTTCGTCACCATTATTGTGAAACACCATAACCCGAGGGTGCTCTAAAAAGCGGTCAACAATACTAATAATACGAATATTATCGTTAACGACAGAGGGCACTAACGAACACATGCCACGCACAATAATACGAATTTTTACACCGCGTCTTGCTGCAAAATAGAGATGGTCAACCAGCTCTTTATCAACAAGATTATTTATTTTTAGCGTAATTCGACCAGCTTTTCCGTGTTCTACGTTGGTAATCTCATTATCTATCAAGGAGGTAATAGTTTGTCTTGCGTTGACTGGTGAAATCATTAAGTGATCAAATTGAAATGGCTTATAGCTGCTTTCGATAAACTTAAACACACTATCGCACTCTTCACTAATACCTTCATGCCTAGTAAATAAACTAAAGTCAGTGTAGATTTTGGCGGTTTTTTCATGGAAGTTACCCGTGCCAATATGGGCGTACTTCACTATGTTGTTTTTTTCTTTACGGTGAATAACGCATAGTTTGCTGTGCACTTTTAGTGCAGGAATACCAAAAATAACTTTAACACCCGCATTACTCAGGGTTTTTGCCCATTCAATATTGTTTTGTTCATCAAAGCGCGCTTTCAGCTCAACCATTACAGTTACGTGTTTGCCATTTTTGGCGGCATTAATAAGCGTAGAAACCAGGCGAGACTGACTCGCAACGCGATAAATATTGACCTTAATTTGGGTTACATCTGGGTCAAACGCCGCTTGGCGTACAAACTCAAGTAAGTGGTTAAAGGTGTGGTAGGGGTAATACAGTAAAATATCTTGCTCTGAAATGGCATCAAACACACTTGAGTGATTGTTAAAGGCTGCGCTTTGTAATGCAGGCAGTGGTTTGTTTTCTAAATACTGACGGCCAACATTCGGAAACGCAATGAAATCGCGGAAATTACGGTAACGGCCGCCGGGGATCAACGCATCATGTTGGCTTATATTAAGGCGCTTTTTCATCACTTTAAGCATTTCAGCAGGCATGCTCTCGTCATAAACAAGGCGCACAGGCTCTGCAGAAATACGTTGTTTTAGACCTTTTGACATTTTATCGAGCAAGCCTTCTTCAAGCTCGTCATCTAAGTTGTATTCGGCATCACGGGTCAATTTGATGGCATAACATTGAATATCATCAAAGCTAAAAAAGCTGCTAAACACATCGCGAATAAAGTAGGCGATAATGTCATCAAGCATCACAATGGTTTTGTGACGGCGCGTTTTCTCTGGTGGTAAAATAACAAAACGAGATACGCGGTCGGTTGGTACTTCCATCATGGCATAATGACTTTTTTGGTTGGTCATCTCGACAAACAAATAGGTCATGGTGTCGTTGATTTGATCTGAGTAGTCTTTCTTTTCAGAGAGTAAAATCGGCAATATGTGTTGCAGCACATTGTCGTGGAAGAATTTTTTCAGCCAACTCAAGTGAAATTCAGATAGCTCCTCAGGTAACTCAACGTGAATATTGTGCTCGTTTAAGTCATTTAAAATGTCTTTATGAATTTGGTTAAACTTTTTACCAAGCTGCAGCACCTTACTTTGGATCTGATGAAGTAGTATTTCGTCTTCTTCAAAGTTCGCATCAGGAATTTTATTAAGTAATATTCGGCGTTTAACATCGGCAACACGGACACGGAAAAACTCATCCATGTTGTTTGAGTAAATACCTAAAAAGCGCATGCGCTCAATAATCGGGTTAGATTTATCTTTAGCTTCTTGCAGCACGCGTTCATTAAAAGACAGCCAACTTAGCTCTTTGGCAAAGTAATTAACGGCTTGAGAAGAAGAATGTGATGCGTTCATCTGGTTTTCCAACGTTTATAGCTAGTTAGAATATAGAGGATGCAGATGACGTTTATATGACGTATTTATCACTTTTATGACATACATGTCAGTTATGTGACATGTATGCCGTTAATTTTAAAGCTTAGTTTAAGTTTAAATATCCCTATAAACTTGCTTGTTATGCGTCCTCAATATCAACAATTAAGTCTGTGGTAATAGATTCAAGCGCACTGATCACTTCGTCTTTGCTCATACCAACGGGCAGGGCAACGGTTGCAACGGCACTGAATATAGGTACTCCCCAGTTAGGTGCACTTTGTTGTTTTGAATTAAGGTGAGTGATATTTGCTCCTTTGTGACGAATAACACTGGCAAGCTCTTGGACAATGCCGGGTCTATCATTACCGGTGATCACAAAGTTAATTTGTTCAGATTTAACCTCTTCGAGTGTTTCTGAACCACGCTCAATTCTCACCTCTAGATGAGGAAGGCTATGTAGAGCATCTTGCAATTCTTGTAAGTGTTCTTCAGGAACAGCAGCTTCTATAATGCCCGCAAAATGACCGGCTAGGTGGCTTAAGTTACTCCCTAACCAATTGCCATTATGGTTTAAAATTGTTGCTGATAGATCTTCAACTAGGCCAGGCTTATCTGGCCCTAAAATAGTAATTACTAACTGCTTCATACTTAAGTCTCTTAAAAAAGCCTCTGTAAAATGCAATGAAAAGAGGAGGCGTTGGTTGATGATAATTTTTATTTTGGGAAAAATAACACTTATTCAGTATTGTTGCAGATTTATTGTTTGTCCAATATTTTCCATATAGTAATAAAAAATTAGTTATAACAAATCGTTAGCCCATTGTATGTTAGTGACTCATAACTCTAAAACAATATTCATTTCGCTTATATTTACAGGCTAAAAACAACACCCAAGCATGCAGTTTATTACACTGAAATATGACGGTTGTAACATTACTGTCATCTTCGTGAAATATAATCCGCGCAACGTTAAGATTTAAGGGTGTTTTGATGACTTCCAATCCGAATAAACCGACCTTTCATACGGATAGAAGCCGTCTATTTAAAGACCGGTTTGCCGAGTGGGGTATTTCCGCAGGCGGTGTAATGGTGCTTATCGCACTGCTACTGATATTCTTTTACCTTCTATATGTTGTTCAACCTATTTTTGAGTCAGCAAAAGTTGAAACACGTAACAGTGTAAAACTAGATAATGCCTCAGAAATTGTTGGTCTAGGTATTGAAGAGCAAACTGAAGTGGCTTTTTTACTAGGTGAAAAAGGCAATGTCGACTTTTATAATGTCGAGAAAGCGCAGTTTGGTAAAAAGATCACCACTCTTAATACTGAATTACCAAGTGACGTGAGCAGCTTTGCACGCTCTGCACCATTTCAGAACCAATATGGCTATGGCCTAGAAAATGGCTCTGTGGTTATCGTGTCACCAAAGTTTTTAGTTACTTTCCCTAATAATGAACGCAAGCTAACCCCTCGCTTAGATTATCCGTTAGGTGATTTGGCGCTTGAAGTAGACGATCAAGGTGCGGCGATTACTAAGTTCGCATTTAGCCACTACGAAGATAAAACAGCCGTTGTTGCTTTAACCGCTGATAAGCGTGTTTTATTTAGTAGCTTTGTGGGTGAAGAAAATATGTTCACCGGCGAAGTTGAATGGGTTGTTGAGCGCACTGAGCTTGATATTGAAGGCCGCGTTGATGAGCTATTAATCTCACCTGACACAACGCGTACTTTTATTCGTTCTGCAAATCAGATTTATGTTTACGATACGCGTTATCCTTCTGAGGTTGAGCTAATTCAATTGCTTGCAGCAAACGAAGAAAACGCAAATCTTGTTTCAACGCAGCTGTTAGCCGGTGCTAACTCACTAATGCTTGCTAACGATAACGGCGAAGTATCGCAGTGGTTCGAAGTAAACACGGAAGATGGTCGCGAGTTTCAAAAAATCCGTGCATTCGAAACGACTAAACAATCTAAATTAAATATCTTTACAGAGTTTTATCGTCGAACTTTCTTTACCGCGGGTGCAAATGGTGAGCTAGGTATTTATTACACAACCAGTGAAGCAAAACTATGGCAAGGCAAAGTAAGCGAAGGTCCAATTCAAAATTTTGCAATTGCACCACGTTCTAATGCGGCACTTATTCTTGCTGATGATGCATTAAAAGTAATCGAAATTCATAACGAGCACCCTGAAGTAACCTGGTCTGCGTTATGGCAAGAAGTATGGTACGAGGGCTACCCAGAGCCGGCTTATATCTGGCAGTCAACGTCTGCAAGTGATGACTTTGAATCTAAATTCTCACTAGTACCAATTTCATTCGGTACGATTAAAGCTGCTATGTATGCGATGTTATTTGCAGTACCGATTGCACTTTCTGCGGCTATTTACACAGCTTACTTTATGTCGAGTGAACTACGTAAAGTGGTTAAGCCGACGGTTGAAATCATGGAAGCATTACCAACGGTAATCCTAGGTTTCTTGGCAGGTCTTTGGTTAGCGCCACTGATTGAAGAGCATTTACCAGCCATCGTCGGATTACTGGTGTTGCTGCCAATTGGTATTCTATTAACCGCATTTGGTTGGAACAAGCTACCGGCGTCAATTCGTCACCGTGTTCCTGAAGGTTCGCATTCAATTTTACTTATTCCAGTGGTTATCTTTATTGGTTGGTTATCATTTGCGATGAGTAACTCAATTGAGCTTTGGATGTTCGATGGTAACGTTCGTCAGTACCTAACTAATGAATTAGGAATGACATTCGACCAACGTAACTCGTTAGTTGTTGGTATTGCAATGGGCTTTGCAGTTATTCCAACTATCTTCTCAATTGCGGAAGATGCGGTATTTAGTGTTCCTAAGCACTTATCAAATGGTTCATTAGCACTCGGTGCTACGCAGTGGCAAACATTGGTGCGTGTAGTATTACTAACAGCAAGCCCAGGTATCTTCTCAGCTGTGATGATGGGTCTAGGCCGTGCTGTGGGTGAAACAATGATTGTACTAATGGCAACAGGTAATACACCTATTATGGACTGGAGTATCTTCCAGGGTATGAGAACGCTTGCAGCGAATATCGCGGTAGAAATGCCAGAGTCTGAGGTAGGCAGCTCGCATTATCGCATTCTATTCTTAGCAGCATTTGTACTATTCATATTCACATTCGTTTTCAACACAGTGGCTGAGTTTGTTCGTCAGCAACTGCGTGAAAAATACAGTTCAATGTAGGTGGAGAGACACGACATGGTAAAGCAGTGGTTTAAGTCTGGTTCTCCTTGGATTTGGATGACCGGCGGTGCGGTAAGCATCAGTTTAATCTCGGTTCTTGGCTTATTAGCCATGATTGCTTGGAAAGGTTTAAGCTTTTTCTGGCCATCAGAAGTCGTGCAACTTGAGCTGCAAGGCTCAGTTGCTAAACAAACAGTGATCGGTGAAGTTTATGACCGTGAGCTAGTTGCAAAATCACGTATTGAGGCGACGGGCGTTGATTTATCTCACTACGACAAAGAGCAACTAGAGCGCTTACTAATCAAAACAGGTAACCGTGAGTACGTAGATCTCGATTTCCGTTGGGTATTAGAGACAGACATCACATCGCGTACTGCACCCGCTGAACTTGCAGTATTCGAGCGTAGCAAAAACGGTAACTTTTACGGTTATGTAGAACAGGTTATTAAAGACGGTGAAGTTATTACAGATAACAAAATCGAGGTACTTTATGATCTTGTTGACCGTGCCGTTGACCTAAACGACCAAGCACTCGATTTACAAAATGGTGATATTGGTCATATCAACTATGAACTTGAGCGCTTGCGCTTAAAAGAAAAAGCGTATCAGCTTGATAACGAGTTAACGGATGAGCGTGTTGCTGAGCTAGCACAAACACGCGCTGAGCTACGTGCTGAATATGCCGTGCTAGAAAAACAGTTATTTGCACTTCGTAAAGAAGCAAAGCGTGACCAAGTAACGGTTAAAGACATGCGTGGTGAAGTGGTTACTTTACCTCTGTATCAAGTTCTTGATGTATGGTTCCCAAATGACATGGGCTTCTTTGCAAAGCTTGGTCATTACTTTGTACAGCTAGGTAAGTTCGTAGCGGACGACCCGCGTGAAGCAAATACTGAAGGGGGTGTATTCCCTGCAATTTTTGGTACTGTATTCATGGTATTACTGATGGCAGTGATTGTGACTCCGTTTGGTGTTGTTGCAGCGATTTACTTACATGAATACGCAGCGAAAAATGCGATTACGAAGATGATCCGTATCGCGGTAATCAACCTTGCGGGTGTACCTTCAATTGTATACGGTGTATTTGGTTTAGGCTTCTTTGTATACATGCTAGGTGGCAGTATCGACCAATTGTTCTACCCAGAGTCGTCGCCAAGCCCAGTATTTGGTACACCTGGTGTGATTTGGTCAGCATTAACCTTGGCAATTTTAACCTTACCGGTTGTAATTGTTTCAACGGAAGAAGGTTTGTCACGTATTCCAAGTACTGTTCGTCATGGTTCACTGGCGCTTGGTGCAACAAAAGCAGAAACGCTATGGCGCATCATCATTCCGATGGCAAGCCCTGCGATTATGACTGGTTTAATCTTAGCGGTTGCGCGTGCAGCCGGTGAAGTAGCACCACTAATGCTTGTTGGTGTTGTTAAGATGGCACCAACACTGCCACTTGACGGTAACTTCCCATACGTACATTTAGATAGAAAATTTATGCACTTAGGTTTCCACATTTATGATGTTGGTTTCCAAAGCCCTAACGTAGAAGCGGCGCGTCCGCTGGTATATGCCACGGCATTCTTACTGGTATCAGTAATTATCGCCCTGAATATCACCGCGATTGGTATTCGTAACCACTTACGCGAAAAGTTTAGAGCTCTTGAGCATTAATACAGAATTTTTATAGGTAGACAGAGATGATTACAGTTGCACCACAAGTAAACCAAGCGAAAAGCGCGGCAAAGCTAGATTTAGAAAATCTAACAGCAGAACAAACAGCGTTAGAGATTAAAAACTTAGATCTATACTACGGTGATAAACAAGCGCTTAGCGGCGTAAATATGAACATCCCGAAAGGACAGGTAACGGCGTTTATCGGTCCATCTGGTTGTGGTAAATCAACACTTTTACGTTGTATCAACCGTATGAATGACCTAGTTGATAGCTGTCGTATCGATGGTGAGATCTTACTTCATGGTCACAACATCTATGATAAGAGCGTAGATGTTGCAGCATTACGAAGAAATGTTGGGATGGTGTTTCAGCGTCCTAATCCATTTCCAAAATCAATCTACGAAAATGTCGTTTATGGCCTACGCTTACAAGGTATTAAAGAAAAGCGTAAACTAGACGAAGTGGTTGAACAATCTTTACGTGGCGCAGCGTTATGGGATGAGGTTAAAGACCGTTTACACGATAGTGCATTTGGCCTATCGGGTGGTCAGCAACAGCGTCTTGTTATTGCTCGCTCAATTGCTATCGAGCCTGAAGTATTGCTTCTGGATGAGCCAACATCGGCACTTGATCCAATTTCTACTTTAGTTATCGAAGAGCTAATTAACGACTTAAAGAACAAGTTTACCGTGGTAATCGTTACTCACAACATGCAACAAGCTGCTCGTGTATCAGACCAAACTGCGTTCATGTACATGGGTGAGTTGATTGAGTATTCAGATACCAATACGTTATTTACAACACCAAGCAAGAAGAAAACAGAAGACTACATTACAGGCCGTTACGGTTAGTCAATAAAGTCACTTGGTACCGTAAACGAAATTTATAGAGGTAGACAATGGAACATAATATCAATAAACACATTTCGGGCCGCTTTAATGAAGAGCTTGAAAATGTGCGTAACCATGTATTAAACATGGGTGGCTTAGTTGAGCAACAGCTAAACAGTGCACTGGATGCTGTTAGCAATGGTGATGCGGATCTTGCACAAAAAGTTCGTGAAAACGACTATAAAGTAAATGCAATGGAAGTAAATATCGACGAAGAGTGCACACGCATTATTGCTCGTCGTCAGCCTGCTGCCAGTGACTTACGCCTTGTGATTGCAATCGCTAAAACAATTGCTGATTTAGAGCGTATTGGTGATGAAGCTGAGCGCATTGCTAAAGTAGCATTGGATTCGTTCACAAAAGATCAGCAAGATCTTTTGGTGAATATTGAAAATATGGGTCGTCAAGTATCGAAAATGCTTCATGATGTACTCGACGCTTTTGCACGTATGGACGTGCAATGTGCGTTTGAAGTGCACAAAGAAGATGCCAAAGTTGATCGTGAATACGAAGCAATTACACGTCAAATCATGACTTATATGATGGAAGATCCACGCTCAATCCCGAAAATTATGGATTTAGTGTGGTCAGTACGCTCATTAGAGCGTATTGGCGACCGTTGCCAAAATATTGCTGAATACATTATCTACTTTGTAAACGGTAAAGATATTCGTCATACATCTCAAGCAGATATAGAAAAGTCGCTGTAATTTTAACCGCTACTTTTCATTATTAAACCGAGCGGCCTTTGGCCGCTTTGTCTATTATTGGTGATGTAAGGCAGAAAAAGCGTTCACAATCGAACACAATGCTGTAAAATTCGCAGCTGCCAAAGCATACTAATTTATAAAGGGTCAGTTATGCCTACAAATGCATTTTTAGGGGTTTTTGCTAAATCACCTATTAAGCCTATGGAAGATCACATCAAGAAAGCACATCAAGCAAGTAAAGCGTTGATCCCTTTCTTTAATCACGTGTTTAAAGAAGAATGGCAAGAAGCGGAAGAAATCCGCCTAAACATTCGTAATTTAGAGCGTGAAGCTGATGAAATGAAACGTAACATCCGCCTTCAACTACCTCGTGGCTTATTCATGCCTGTTGAGCGTACCGATTTGCTTGAACTTGTTACTCAACAAGACAAGATTGCTAACAAAGCAAAAGATATTGCAGGTCGTGTAGTTGGTCGTGAGATGACTATTCCTGCAGAAATTCAAGAAGATTTCCTTGCTTATGTAACTCGTTGTGTTGATGCAACTAAACAAGCATCAAAAGCAATCAACGAGCTAGATGAGCTTCTTGAAACGGGCTTCAAAGGTCGCGAAGTGACTTTAGTTGAAAAGATGCTCGTTGAATTGGACGCAATTGAGCAAGACACGGATGACATGCAAATCAAAATACGCCGTCAATTGCGCGCTATAGAAAATGAACTTAACCCAATCGACGTAATGTTCTTATACAAGATCATTGAATGGGTTGGCGAGCTGGCTGATATTGCTGAGCGCGTAGGTTCTCGTCTTGAGCTGATGTTAGCTCGTTAATTAAAAATCAGTTCAAATTCGAAAAATTAAAGGTTCACACAATGGATATCATTGCAAATTACGGCACGTTACTCGTTTTAACTGCCGCCGCAGTCGGTTTCTTCATGGCTTATGGTATTGGTGCAAATGACGTTGCCAATGCGATGGGTACATCTGTAGGCTCAAAAGCACTTACAATTAAACAAGCAATCATCATTGCGATGGTGTTTGAATTCGCTGGTGCATACCTTGCCGGTGGTGAGGTTACATCTACAATTCGTAAAGGGATTATAGATGCCGCGCCATTTACGGACATACCAGAACTTATGATACTTGGTATGATTGCCGCACTATTCGCTGCTGGTAGCTGGTTATTAATTGCCTCTTTCTTGGGCTGGCCAGTATCTACGACTCACTCAATCATCGGTGCCATCATTGGTTTCGCATTGGTTGCAGTAGGTAGCGAAGCAATTCAATGGAACAAGGTAATGGGCATTGTAGGTAGCTGGATTGTTACCCCTGCTATTTCAGGTTTTATTGCTTATTTGATTTTCATGAGTGCGCAAAAGCTAATTTTTGACACTGATGCACCACTTAAAAATGCTAAGCGTTTCGTACCTGTATACATGGGTCTAGCTGGCTTCATCATGTCGCTTGTAACCATCAAGAAAGGCTTGAAGCACATTGGTATTAACTTAGGTGCTGTTGAAGGTTATGCGCTTTCTATCGCAATTGCAGTGGTTGTTGCAATCATTGGTAAATTCGCAATTTCACGCCTTAAAATTGACCCTAAAGCTGACAAAAAAATGCAATTCAACAACGTTGAGAAAGTGTTCGCAGTACTAATGGTACTAACAGCATGTTGTATGGCATTCGCACATGGTTCAAACGACGTTGCTAACGCAATTGGTCCACTAGCTGCTGTTGTAAACATTGTTGAGCACAACGGTGAAATCGCTAAGAAAGCGGCTATCGCATGGTGGATTTTACCACTGGGTGGTTTCGGTATTGTTGCTGGTCTTGCTATTTTAGGTAAGAAAGTAATCAAAACAATCGGTGAAGGTATCACACACTTAACACCTAGCCGCGGTTTTGCTGCTGAGCTTGCAGCTGCTTCTACTGTTGTTATCGCATCAGGTACTGGCTTACCTATCTCTACTACACAAACACTTGTGGGTGCAGTATTAGGTGTAGGTATGGCACGTGGTATTGCGGCACTTAACATGGGTGTAGTAAGAAACATTGTAGTTTCTTGGGTAATTACATTGCCAGTTGGCGCAGCCCTTGCTATTGTTATTTTCTACGTACTGAGAACTGCCTTCGGGGTTTAAAAAAGTACTAACAGACTTTTAGCTTGAAAAGATCTCAATGCCTTAGGTATTGGGGTCTTTTTATTTGCAGGTAGTAATATCAATCCGCAATAATATTTAATCATTTTGAAGGATAAACCTGTCGCTATCTGCGTTAAAGATTTCTCATTAAGAGCAACTTAATAGCGAAATTTTTGCCTTGTTATTAACGAGGTTTTATTGCCTCAAAATAGATCACTTAATTAAGCGATTTGGTATAAAAACAGAATATGAATAACTTACCAAGTATAAAACAGCTACAGTATTTATTAGCAGTCCATCAGCATCAACACTTTGGCCGCGCAGCCAGCGCCTGTTTTATTGGCCAATCTACATTAAGTAGTGCAATTCAAAACTTAGAAGAAACGTTAGGTTGTCAGCTTATTGAGCGTGAAAATCGCAGTTTAATGTTTACAGCTATCGGTGAAGAAGTCGTAGAGAAAGCTCGTAAAATTATAGACGATACCTTAAGCCTAAAAGAGCTAACAAAAAGCTTTTTGACACCGTTAAGCGGCACGCTCACCCTTGGCGTGATCCCAACGATTGCCAGCTTCATTGCCGCGCCTTTATATCATTTCTGCAAACAAACTTTTACTGAGTTAGAGTTAGTCTTGGTTGAAGATACCAGTGATAAGCTACTCGATAAATTAGAGCATGGCCAAATTGATATGGCATTGCTTGCATTGCCGTATGATACTGACAAATTCCATACTCAAGTGCTTGCAAAAGATCACTTTAGTTTGGTGCATCACAAAGACTATACGCCTGCAGCTGGGGTGGAAGATTTTAATCTACTACCGGATGCCAGCGTGTTTTTACTAGAGCGTGAGCATTGTATGACTGGCCATGCGCTAAGTGCCTGCCACTTGAATCGTTCAAGTTGTATTAATCCATTTGAAGCGGCAAGCTTACATACTTTGTTAAGTATGGTTGAGCACCAGCTAGGTGTGACTTTCTTACCGCAAATGGCTATTAATGCCGGCATTTTAGACAAGAAAGAAATGGTTGCTACGCCATCCCAGAGCGATGCGTACCGTGATATTGGTATTGTATGGCGTAAAACCACAGGCCGGATCAGAGACTTTAGGCTGTTTAGTCAGCAGTTAGAGCTGTTTCTTAATAGGCAATGTAGCTTAGATGGTCAGTGTGACGAATAATAAAAAACCGCAAATAAAAAACCCCAAATAAAAAATTTGGGGTTTTTTGTTATTTAAACAAACTATTTTTTTCCTTCCCTCGACTAACATAATAACAAAACCATTAAAGGCAGATCAGATGACGAGGCTAGCGTGTTTTTTCAATCACTTGAAACATTAATTGCCAAAGCGCAACAGGGCAATAAACGGGCGTGGTTGAAATTAGTCAAGCAGCACGAAACACAGGTATATAACTATTGCCTAAGGATGTTAAGCCATCCCGATGATGCAATGGATTTGATGCAAGAAGTGTTTATTTCTGTGTATAAAAGCTTACCGAGCTTTCGTGGTGAATCGAGCTTTAATACTTGGCTCTATCAAATAGTGCATCGGCGTAGTGTCGAATATTATCGTCGCCGTAAATTGCATCAAAGTTTGGATTCTGCGCCAGAAGAAAGCTGTGAGCGTAGCGAGTTAGAAACGAATCAACTGCAATCTGAGCAGCATCATGAACTAAAAGAAATGATGAATAATTTACCCTGGGAGCAGCGTTTAGTGGTGGAGTTAAAGTTTTTTCAGCACTGTACATTTGAAGAGATAGCTGAGCAATTAGGCATTTCGACCAATACAGCTAAATCAAGACTATACAGTGCGCTTGGCAAATTAAAAGTGCATTTGGAGGCCGTAGATGGCTAATTTAGATTCATTATTTACCGCATGGTTAGAAGGTGAGAGCTTAACTGATGAGCAAATAGCCTTGCTGCAAGCTAATGCTGAGTATGCATTAATGATGAACAATGCGATGCAGTGGCAACAACAAAGTAAAGACTATGAAACGGTGCCAGTACCAAACTGGGACAGAGAATCAAGTATGCCGAAAGTGCAAAAAGCTAACGTATTTTTTGGCTCTGGTATGTGGGCAATGGCGGCATCAATTGCGTTTTGTGCGTGGCTTTTTGTTAGTAATCCGCAGCAACAAAACCAGCAATTACTTGAGCAAGTCGCTAAACAAACCAACTTATTAGAGTCACAACAAAAGCAAATTGATCAGCTGCAAAACATTCTTACAGCACAAAATGAAGTGCAACAGCAGCAGATGTACCAGCTGGCTAAAGAAGCGATTAAAACTGGGCGAGTAGAGCGTCAAGAAGATATTGCTAGCGTGCTTGCCTATATCAAAACGCAGCGCGCTCAAGACCAAGCGTACTTACGTATGCAGTTAAATGATTTAGCAGAGCAAGTGGACGGCCGATCTATGCCAACCGTTGCCAACAACTTGGAGTATTAAGATGTCAAAATACACATTAACCTCAGCTGCCTTATTGCTTTGCTCAGCCGTAAGCGTGCAAGCACAAGCAAACGATGAATTAGATAAAATTCAGCGAGAAGTCGGGATCATGGAAAAAATCCTCACCGCAGCTTTAAAACAAGATACCGATAACAAGGTAAGAAATGTAACTTCAAGCTATCTACAACACCAAGGCGTGGTATTTAGCTTTGATGTACGAGGTAGTTCACGGTGGTCTTCGGTGTTTGCGTCTGTACCTGATGCGCCTCTTCCACCATTGCCAGATATCGACTTTGAAGAACTGGCTGAAATTGAGGTGTTAGGTGATCATGTGCAAGTAATAAGCGATGCCGTGGTAGTGAAAACGCAAGAAGCCTACCAGCAAGCAATGGAAGTGATGCGTGAAAGTGCTGAGCGAGTGCGTGATGTTGCTGAACAAGAGCGAGATATAAGCCGTGAAATTCGTGATCTTGAACGTGAAAAACGTGATTTGGAGTTTGACCGTCGTCACGACAAAGACGCCAAAGATCAAGAGCTCGAACAACGTAAAAAAGAGCTACAAGCAGCAATCAAAGAACTTGAAAAGCAGCAGCAAAAATTATCGCAAAAACAACAAGTAATGCGTAAAGAGTTAGCTGAAAAAAAACAAGCACGGGTGAAAGAGCAGCAGCAACAATTAGCTGAGCTTGTACAAAAGGTAAATAACAGCTTATCGCTTACCTTATGTGATTATGGTAGTGGCTTAAGAAACTTACCAAACGATGAGCATGTTAGTTTTGTCATTCGTGGTATTAGCGAAGATAAAAGTGAACAGGTTAAGGTGTTTAAAAAGTCAGATATTAAAAAGTGTGTGCAAGGTGATATAAAAGCCACGCAACTGCTTGAAAAGGCATCAAGCTATAATTTTTAGCTTGGCTAGCTCCCCAACTAAAAAGCAGCCTAGAGAGGCTGCTTTTCATTCATTGAAAAAGGTTTCAAGTCGGGTAAAAACAATAAATAAACCCATACGACTAAATTAAAATACGGCACGAGACCTAAGCCTGTAAATATCTTTACCGGATACCCCTTGAAGGTTGCATTACGGTAACATTGATACGCTATCCCTAAATTTACGAACAGCAACAAAACGATTAGTTGTGTCATCACTTTTCTCCTTTATACCGTTAATACATGAACTTATTAATATTAAGTTATTTTCAGTATGTATAATGTAATTGGTAATGTCATGTATTTTTTAAGTAATCACTATAAAAATACGACATTAGTTCCTGCTGTGGATTTAAGTATAGATGAGTATCGTGACTTTGGAAGTACTAAAAATAGGTAAAAAGTAGCAAAAATGCCGTTTTTTTTCACTTTATAATGCTAGCTAATTGTTAGTTAAATAAATTATTTTCAGATATTTTTTTTAGTTCAGCAGAAATTTTTTCAACCGGTACTGGGCGGGCGATAAAGAAGCCTTGTCCGTAATCAATTCCAATTTCTTTTAATGCTAAAAATATTTCTTTATTTTCAACATACTCAGCAACAGAACGCTTATCAAGCGAACGACTAATATCGTTAATGGCTTTAACTAAAGCAAGATCGATAGGATCATTTAGCATGTCGCGAACGAATGAACCATCGATCTTCACATGTTGTGCTGGTAATTGTTTTAGATAATTGAACGTGCTAAATCCAGTGCCAAAATCATCAATCGAAAAGTGACAGCCCAAGCCGTTTAAACGCTCTATCATCGCACGGGTTGCTGTCAGGTTTTTGATGCTTGCCGACTCAGTTATTTCAAAAATTATGCGGCTCGGTGCCACTTCATACTCTTCTAAGCTTGATTCAATATGCGGAAGCAAACGCTCATCTAAGAATGATTGCGCCGATAAATTGATAGCAATTTGATTAAGCTCTGGATGCTTTGCAACACTTTGAATAGCATTTCGAATAACACATTGGTCCATCAAAAATGTGTCATTTAATAACTCTAATGCAGGGATAAACTGGTTCGGGTAAATTAGCTCATCATTTAATTTCAAGCGCAGTAATGTTTCAAAGTAAGCAACATGATTACGTTTAAAATCCCAGATTGGCTGATAATGAAGCTCGATGGCATTTTGCTGAAGAGCCTGACGAATACTATGTCCCCACTCTAAACCAACTTGTAGGCTATTGTGGTTACTGTCTTCTTTGGAATAACAATGAACTAAGTTTCGGCCCAAACTTTTTGCCACATAAAGCGCGATATCTGCTTGTTTTAAGCATTCGCTGGGATCATTATTCTGTGCTGTAATTTGTGTCAAACCAATAGAGCAGCTAATTGAGTATATTTGCCCTTCAGAGTGAAATTGGTGTTTTTCAATAGCAACGCAAATGCTCTCAGCAACTAAGTGTGCATCAAGTAAGTTGGTATTTTTTAAGATAACAGCAAATTCATCACCGCCAATACGACAAATCAAATGCTCTTCGCTTATGTTAGCGGTAAATAGCTGGGCAACCTCTTTTAAGACAATATCGCCTTGTTGATGGCCTTTACTGTCGTTAATAATCTTAAAGTGGTCTAAATCGATATAAATAAGTGCGTGCTCAATATCGTCATTAGTGTATTTCTCTTGGCAAATACGCTGTAATTGTTGGTCAAAGTAATAACGATTGTGCAGCTCTGTGAGTGTATCGTGTAAAGCTAAATGGCGAAGCTGAAGTTCAGCTTGTTTTCGTTCATGAATATTATCAATGGTTGCAGTGATCGTAGCCGAGTTTTGACTATTTTTAATCAGTTGTAAGCGGCACTCGACCCAAATTGCATTGCCATTTTTGTGTTTAAGTTGTATTTCAACTTGTTGTTGTTGCTCGCCACCATGCAAAATACTTTGAATTGTACTTTGTAACTTGGTTTGACACTCTGGAAGACAGAAATCTGTGAGTGACTTTGATAAGCTTGATTTTATGCCATAACCAGTAAGACTTTCCCAAGCAGGATTAATGAAGCGAATATTTCCGTGCTGATCAAATTCAAGAACAACCGTATTAAGGTGCAATAAAATTCGTTGGTGCGCTGAAAACAGTTCTTTGTAGCGACTTTGGCTTTGGCTTAGCTGTTCGACCTTTTGCGCAAACTCAGCATAGCTAACCATAAAATCTTCGCGTCGGGCAGCATGATCGCACACCTTACTTAACAGTGATTGATCATAAGGTGCACGGATAAAGTCAGTCACACCCGATAATAATAACTGTTCAGCGTAGTCAGCATCATTATTATCAATAATGGTTACGATTGCTTGTTTTGGATTATGTTGCAAAATTTCGCTGATGAGTCCAGCTGCAGTATCAGAATGTGACTCAGTGGCATCAATCAAAACAATCGCAAACTTATGCTGTAAGTATGTTGCAAGCGTCGCTTTAGTTGAGGTGGTATGCGTTACCGCAAAGCTAAGTTTTAGTTGTTTGCTTATATCTTGTGCTTTGCGGCTGTCTGTTTCGAGTAGCAGTAAATTTAGGCGACTACTTTTTTCTAAATGGGTTGAAAGTACATTGGCAAGTACTTGCGGTAACATATCTTGGCGTTCGAATGGCAATACGGCATCAATACCGTAGCTTCGCGCAGTGGTTTCGGCAATGCGTTCGCAGTATATAGGAGGTGTTAATAAGATAGGCGTGTTTTTAGGTGTTTTTAACAATCCAGAGCGGATCATACGTGAAAAGCGCCAGCCATCAATTTTACCAACCTCAAGGCCAGTAATAATAATGTCCACCGGGTGACTTTTGAGTATTTTTAACGCGTCCTGAGAGTCGCTTGCTTCGATAAACTGAAATACATTTAGTTTATTGAGCGTAGACTTTACCGTCTCACGTTCTGCAACGCTAGCGTTCAAAATTAGCAGTTTTAACTGCTTTGCCATGGCGCTACTACCTCTTAACGAACCCATGTTTAGTGAATAAGCTAGAATAATGACATTTTGCCTAATCTACAAGCAAACTTTACCTAAAAGCGGTTATTTGGCCTTTGCTTGAGGTAGTGGGCGTATCAGAGTAAACTTGGCGCGTTTTTATTAATGAGAGATATGCTCCATGCGCGTAGCTGATTTTAGCTTTGACCTTCCAGATGAATTAATTGCTCGTTTTCCTAAAGCAGATCGAACTAGCAGCCGTTTGCTGACCCTTGATGGCCCATCAGGGAAAGTGGAACATAAAGTGTTTAGTGATATTTTATCACTTGTTAATGAAAATGATTTACTCGTTTTCAACAATACTAAAGTAATTCCTGCACGTATGTTCGGGCAAAAAGAGTCGGGTGGCAAACTTGAAGTATTAGTTGAGCGTGTGCTTGACGAACATCGGGTACTTGCCCATGTTCGAGCAAGTAAATCACCAAAACCTGGCTCAAAAATTATTCTTGAAGGTAAAGCCGAAGCTATCATGGTTGCACGTCATGGCGAGCTTTTTGAGCTTGAATTTGCCAAAGACGAAAATGTATTAGATATCTTAAATGACATTGGTCACATGCCTTTGCCACCTTACATTGACCGTCCTGATAACGAAGCAGACCGCGAGCGCTACCAAACTGTTTATGGTGAAAAACCAGGTGCTGTTGCAGCGCCAACGGCAGGCCTGCACTTTGATGACAAGTTAATGATGGCATTAAAAGACAAAGGTATAAACATGGCGTTTGTGACTTTGCATGTAGGTGCGGGGACATTTCAGCCTGTGCGTGTTGACTCAGTTGATGAGCATGTCATGCACTCAGAGTACATCGAAGTACCTGATGATGTGGTTAAAGCGGTAGCCGAAACGAAAGCAAAAGGTGGTCGCGTAATAGCCGTAGGGACTACCTCAGTTCGCTCGTTAGAATCTGCTGCTAAAGTGCACGGCGGCAAACTTGATACCTACTTTGGTGATACCGATATCTTCATCTACCCGGGTTATCAGTTCAACGTGGTTGATGCTATGGTGACAAATTTCCACTTACCAGAATCAACCTTGATCATGTTAGTCAGTGCGTTTGCTGGCCAAGAAAACATCATGGGTGCCTACCATACCGCAATAGAGCAAAAATATCGTTTCTTTAGTTATGGCGATGCCATGTTCTTAACACGAAAATAACGACAGTTTAGATTTTAAAAAGCCCAGTTTTTTAACTGGGCTTTTTATTTTCGAATTTAGCCCAATTAATAGTAATAAAGCTGCAAACAGGGTAGAATCGAGCGGTTAAATTATAGCTTGTTGGACTGTTTTTCCGACACTGAGGATAATATGAAATTTGAATTAGACCGCACTGACGGTAAAGCGCGCCGTGGCCGCTTGATTTTTGAACGTGGTGTTGTAGAAACGCCAGCATTTATGCCTGTAGGCACATACGGCACCGTTAAAGGTATGACGCCGGACGAAGTGAAAGATACTGGCGCGCAAATTTGCCTAGGTAATACTTTTCACTTAATGCTGCGCCCTGGTACAGAAATCATTAAGCAACACGGTGACTTACACGACTTTATGAATTGGGATCGCCCAATTCTTACTGACTCAGGCGGTTTCCAAGTATTCAGCTTAGGCGCAATGCGTAAAATCACTGAAGAAGGCGTGATGTTCAGCTCACCAGTTAATGGTGAAAAGATCATGCTTTCACCAGAAAAAGCGATGCAAGTTCAGCGCGATTTAGGCTCTGACATCGTGATGATTTTTGACGAATGTACGCCATACCCAGCGACTGAAAAAGAAGCAAAAGATTCTATGGAGTTATCACTTCGTTGGGCTAAACGCTCAAAAGAAGGTCATGGCGATAACCCTGCAGCGCTATTTGGTATTATCCAAGGTGGCATGTACCCTGAGCTTCGTGCACAATCACAAAAAGGCCTAGAAGAAATTGGCTTTGATGGTTATGCATTAGGTGGTTTATCGGTGGGTGAGCCGAAAAACGAGATGATCAATATCCTTGATCACTGTGCTTACAAAATGCCGGAAGACAAGCCTCGTTACTTAATGGGGGTTGGTAAACCAGAAGACTTAGTTGAAGCGGTTCGCCGTGGTATCGATATGTTTGACTGTGTAATGCCTACACGTAATGCCCGTAATGGTCACTTATTTGTAACGGGTGGCATTGTTAAAATCCGTAATGCAGTACATAAAACAGACACGGGCCCACTGGATCCTGAGTGTGATTGTCATACGTGTAAAAACTATTCACGTGCATACTTGCATCATCTTGATAAATGTAATGAAATCTTAGGCGCACGTCTAAACACGATTCATAACTTACGTTATTATCAACGCGTGATGGAAGGCTTACGTAATGCCATCAGTAATGGCAAACTAGACGAATTTGTTGCAGATTTTTATGCACGCCGCGGCCAAGAAGTGCCAGAGCTTGCAGATACATCAGATTAAATTTTTAGAAAAATTAAAGAGGAAGTGAAATGAGTTTATTCATCTCAAACGCCCACGCAAGTGCGGCAGGTGCAGCACCAGCAGGTGGTGGCATGGAAATGCTAATCATGTTGGGTATTTTCGGTTTGGTATTTTATTTCTTAATTTACCGCCCTCAAGCCAAACGTGTAAAAGAGCATAAAGCCCTGATGAGCGCAATGGCAAAAGGCGACGAAGTACTAACGCAAGGTGGTTTAGTAGGTAAGATCGCTAAAATCGCTGATGACAAAGACTTCATCGTGATTTCATTAAACGACCAAGCAGAAGTAACAGTACAAAAATCAGCTGTTTCTGCAGTATTGCCAAAAGGCACTATGAAGTCGCTATAACAATAAAAATAAGGACTCACACGTGTTAAACAAGTTTCCATTATGGAAGTATTTACTTGTTCTTGTTGTGTTAGTCGTTGGTATTCTGTATGCCTCACCTAACTTGTATGGCCGCGACCCGGCCATACAAGTATCGGGCACTAAAGGTACTGATGCTGACCTCAGCGTACTCGATAAAGTAAATGCGACCCTCAAAGAACATAACGTTACTGTTAAATCAAGCAAACTTGAAGACGGACAAATCCTGGTTCGTTTTAAGAATGTTGAAGAGCAACTAAAAGCGCAAGATATACTGCGTGATTCCCTTAGTGAAGATTACATCTCTGCAATCAATATGGCTCCGGCTCAACCTGAGTGGTTAAAAGCATTGGGTGGTAACCCGATGAAGCTAGGCCTAGATTTAAGCGGTGGTGTTCACTTTACTATGGAAATCGACATGGCGACGGCGGTTGATACTCAGCTTGAGCAAATGGAACAAGATTTCAAAAGTGACTTACGTGAAGAAAAGCTACGTTATCGCACTATTCGTAGAGTAGCAGGTAGTGAGCGTCTACGTGTTGAGATGCGTAACGAAGAAGACAAAGATGCCGCAGAGCGCTTCTTATCTACTCGTTACCCGTTAAACGTATACATTGATGATAGCAGCAGTGATAACGCTTTTTTTGCCAGCATGAGCGAGCAAAAGCTAAAAGAAATTCGCGATTATGCTATCAAACAAAACGAAACTATTATTCGTAACCGTATTAACCAAATCGGTGTTGCAGAGCCTAACGTACAGCGCCAAGGTGCTGAGCGTATTATTGTGCAACTTCCGGGTGTACAAGATACTGCACGCGCTAAAGAAATCTTAGGTGCAACAGCAACGCTTGAATTCCGTGAAGTTGACGAAAATGCCGATGCAGGTGCCGCTTTACAAGGTCGTGTACCGCCAGGTACTGAAGTGATCATGGCACGTGATGGATACCCAGTGGTACTTAAGCAACGCATCATCCTTGAAGGTAGCCACATTACTGGTGCGCAATCTGGTATGGATGAGTATCAGCGCCCACAGGTTAGTATTACGCTAGACAGCAAAGGTGGCGCAAAAATGAATGCGTTCACTAAACGTGCTATCGGCAAACGCATGGCCACAGTATTTATTGAATATAAGCCATCAGGTAAAACAGATGAAAACGGTAAAGCACTTCCACCTATTAAAGTTGAAGAAGTGATTAACGTGGCGACGATTCAAGCCCGTCTTGACCGTTCATTCCGTATTACTGGTATCGATAATCCAGCTGAAGCACATAACCTGAGCTTATTACTTCGTGCCGGTGCACTTGTTGCGCCGATTCAAATCGTTGAAGAACGCACGGTAGGTCCAAGCTTAGGTCAAGAAAACATTGAAGCGGGTATGACTGCGGTTGTGCTAGGTTTCGTGTTTGTGCTTGTATTTATGCTTTTTTATTACAAAGGTTTCGGCATGGTGGCAAACATCGCTCTGGGTGCTAACTTAGTATTAATTGTCGGTGTAATGTCGCTTATTCCAGGAGCTGCGTTAACGTTACCAGGTATCGCAGGTATCGTATTAACTGTAGGTATGGCGGTTGATGCTAACGTACTTATCTTTGAACGTATCCGTGAAGAGCTTGAAGATGGTCGTAGTCCGCAACAAGCGGTTCATTTTGGTTACGACAGCGCATTTAGCACCATTTTCGATGCTAATATCACAACGCTTATCGCAGCAGTGATCCTATTTGCAGTGGGCACTGGTCCTATTGCTGGTTTCGCAGTAACACTTGCGATTGGTAT
This sequence comes from Pseudoalteromonas nanhaiensis, assembly GCF_051235485.1. Lineage (NCBI taxonomy): Bacteria > Pseudomonadati > Pseudomonadota > Gammaproteobacteria > Alteromonadales > Pseudoalteromonadaceae > Pseudoalteromonas > Pseudoalteromonas nanhaiensis. The sequence continues at coordinate 109,228 of NZ_JBPNYQ010000013.1, forward strand.
TATCACCTCTATGTTTACAGCCATTGTTGGTACCCGTGCGGTAATCAACTTATTCATTGGCGGTAAGCGTATTGATAAGTTGTCGATTTAGGAGTCAGCATGCAAATTTTAAAACTCGGTGGTAAAACACTCCCGTTTATGAAGTTAAGAAAGTTTGCCATGACATTATCAACTTTGTTGATTTTGGCTTCTTTCGTATCGTTTTTTACTAAAGGCTTAAATTTCGGCCTCGACTTCACAGGCGGTACTGCTGTTGAAGTGGGCTTTACTCAAGCACCTGATCTTAAGGAAGTACGTGATGCAATCACAGAAAGCGGCTTTGAAGATTTCTCGGTGCAGCTGTTTGGCTCAAGTAAAGAGATTCTAGTCCGTCTTGCTCCACAAGGTGCTGGCGTAAAAGCAGAAGTGATTGGTAACCAAATCATTACGGCATTACAAAAAGTTGAGCCGACAGTAGAAATGCGTCGTATCGAGTTTGTTGGCCCAAGTGTTGGTGAAGATCTAAAAGAGCAGGGTGGCCTTGCCATGTTAACTGCACTTATCTGTATCTTAATTTACGTTGCGTTTCGTTTTGAATGGCGTTTTGCAGTAGGTGCGGTATCAGCACTATTACACGACGTTATCATTACATTAGGCTTATTCTCAATACTAGGTCTTGAGTTTGACTTAACGATTCTTGCGGCAATCTTGGCGGTAATAGGTTACTCACTTAACGATACCATCGTTGTTTCTGACCGTATCCGTGAAAACTTCCGTAAAGTGCGTATTGATGACACCATTGAAATTATCGATATTTCATTAACGCAAACGTTAAACCGTACCTTAGTAACATCAATCACAACTATCTTAGTATTGATTGCATTATTTGGCTGGGGTGGTCAAACGATCCACGGTTTCGCAACTGCATTACTATTTGGTGTATTCATCGGTACTTATTCATCTGTGTATGTTGCTTCAGCTGTAGCAATTGCAATGGGTGTAAGTAAAGAAGACTTAATTCCAGAAGTAATTGAAAAAGAAGGTGCGGATCTCGATCCTATGCCTTAACTGAGTGTTAAAAAGTAAAACCGCCCTAAATTTAGGGCGGTTTTTTGTTTTTATATACACTGGCAATGATATTTAATCATTCAAGTGACAAAACTAGTCACTAATCACGTTTTATCGTCTAATTATAAACTTGCTTCGCCTGAGCCTGATCTAATAGTGATACTATAATGTGCTCAATAGCCACACCTGCATAGAGCTTACTAATGTAAGATTTATATTCATTACAAAATGACGTGTTTTCAACAAGTGCGCCAAAAATGCTCGGTTGCTCCAGAAAAGCGAGCGGGGAAATTCGCGATGCATGAGCTGCCTGTTGTAATGTTTCAGCCATATCATCGATGATCTCTAAAGGCTCTCCTTTTTGGGTTAAATGCGTATCACTGTATAAACACCATCCAGCAATAACTAAACTCGCAATAGCAGTATTACCGTTGCTTTTGAGGTTTTCCATAATTGTTGGTACCAAAAAAGTAGATACTTTGGCTGCGCTTTGTGAGCAAATTCTTGTAAGGCTATCTTTGATATTTGGATTTGCAAAACGGGCAATTAGTGTTTTTTTATAGTCACTAAGGTCAATACCCGGTACGGCATCTAAAATAGGTGTGACCTCTTTATCCATAAACTCGGTTATAAGCTTAGTGAACAAAGGATCGCAGATTGCTTGTTCAATAGTTTGATAGCCGCGTAAAGAACCTAAAATGCCAAGCACTGAATGGCTAGCATTAAGTAGACGAATCTTCATCGTTTCGTAAGGTGTTACATCATCTACAATCTGGGCACCAACAAGTTCCCATGCTGGGCGTTGTTGACTAAACTTGTCTTCAATCACCCATTGATGAAATGGTTCACAAGTAACAGGCCATTTATCAATAATGCCCAAATTCTTAGCAAGTGCTAAGTCGCTTTGATCCGTTGCTGGAGTTATTCTATCTACCATGGCATTGGGGAAACAAACATGGCTTTCGACCCAATCGGCAAGTCCGTGATCGAATGCTCGAATATAAGTAACAAGCATTTTTCGAGTAATGTCGCCGTTGTGTTGGATATTGTCGCATGACTGAATGGTAAATGGCGGCCTATCGGTTTTTCGTCGACGTGCTAATGCAGCAGCCAAATAACCAAAGATAAGCTTAGGTTTATCTGGGTTAGCTAAATCATGCTGAATATCAGGATTAGTAAAGTCAAATTCACCGCTAGATGGATCGTAGTTATATCCTCCCTCGGTAATTGTTAATGATACAATATACGTTTCGTCAGCAGCCATTTTACTAATGACTGCTTCAGGGTCGTCAGGGGCCATTAGAAAATCCGTCATGCAGCCAATAACTTGCACTTGCGTATGTCCATCAGGGTGCTTCGTCAAAATTGAGTAAAGGTAGTCTTGTGATTCTAGATGTTGTTTTACTAAGCGGTCTGCTTCACGTAAACCAACACCACATATACCCCAGCGTAAATCATCACTAAGGTTAATATAGTTATCAGTGTAGAAAGCTTGGTGTGAGCGATGAAATCCACCCACCCCTACGTGAACGATACCTGATTGCAATGCTTGGCGGTCATATTCTGGGACTGCCACTGTGGTGGGTAATGAGCTCAACGTAGATTGCTGTAGTGAAATTACGTCCATATCTTAGCTCCTTAAACTTGCTGGCTGAAAATGGTTTCTACGATGCATCGCCCAGTAAGCTGTAGCAAAATAGATAATTGTGCAGGCAAATCCAATGTTAAAAAATAATGTTCGGTTAGCCTCGTATGAACTGATATCAGGTGAAAAGAACATGGTATTGGTAGCCAGTGCTATCGTTACACCTAAGCTTAACCACGCAAGTGTTGACAATAGTTTGGTAAATCCACGCTGATCAATGGCGAAATGAGGCTCTTTAGCTGCTTGCTCGGCATGAAATTCTTTTACACGTGTATCAAACGCAGCAAGTTCAGCTTCTTGTTCTGGGTATGAATCAGCAGCTCCGTATCTTTTAGCTAACTGGATATAAACGATGATGCTAAATATCCATGTTGGGATGAATAAGTAGTAAAAAGGCATAATGTCTATCGCATTCAACGTAAAGCCAAAGACGAGTCCCAGAGCCCATGATAAAACAGCCGCAGAGCTGTGCTGAAGCTGTTTGTATGTTACCCAATAGCGAGTTAACCCAAGTTTTGGAAATAAGAAGTGCTCAGCAAATACAATAGCGCCCACAGGTACAACTAAGAGACCTGCATAGGTTAATAATGGCAATAGTTTGGTAAATACAAACGGAAAACATGCAATGATGACTGTAACTATACCTACTAAAAATGTGGTTCTAGTTCGAGATTGATTACTAAAAATAGCTTGAGCAGCAAGGCCTGCACGATATAAGTTGGCATTTGCAGTTGTCCATCCTGCGACAATAACGATCACTAACCCAGATAAGCCTAGTGCGTGAAAAGCAACATCGCCGGGATCCAATTCAACAATAGACTTCTTCACTAAAACTGCAGTCCCCGCGCCCATAATACCTGCAGAGATCCAAGCTATATAGTGCCCAAATAACATGCCTGCAGAGGTACATAGCCCATAACTTTTTTTCTTTGCATAGCGCAGAAGAGCCATGTCTATTAAGCCAAAATGGGTAATTGTATTTGCAGCCCAAGAAAAGCCTATAACTTCGAGTAAACCAATTCCGGGCTCACCATTTGCATCAAGACCCGTCCAAACAGAGATGCTGCCAATATGCATAAAGTCTCCCCAGCTAGAGACGACTGTTTGGCCAATAACAGCATTTGCAAGCTCTGGCATAAGCACTAATGGACCACTTATAAACATCACGAACAACCAAGGAGCGCAAATACCTGAAAAGCGTGATACGGCGTTAAAACCATACATGGCAACAAGTACAACAATGATCCCTACAGCCAGTACAACCATGACAAATAAAGAGTTAGTTGGATACCAGTTAAGTTGAGCCGGAATATTTAAAGCAAAGCGGACTGCGGTCGCAGAAACTGTAATCATGGCTGCAGAAATAACAGTAAATATAATTACATTCGCCCAGTTGTATAGCCGGGTCATTGAGTCACCAGCAATTTTTTGTAGGTAGGTATATAAACTTAAACGTGTTTCTACAGCTATGGGGGTTGTTATGAGCGTCCAACTCAATACAGCAAGAATATTACCGATCAGTAATCCAAGGAGGATATCTGTCATGGTTGCGCCAAGTGCGACAAATGTTGCACCAAATACAAACTCCGTTGCAGCTACGTGTTCACCTGCATATAGACCTAAAAAGTGCTTCCATCCTTTGAGTTTGTGTTGTGCAATCGGTAATTGTTCCTCTTCTAATCCTTTTAAATCGACCTGATTACTTTTCATAAGTACTTGTCCCTGTTAGTCATATGACGTGCTGCTCTTTAATGTTCTTTAAAGGGATTCTTTTTTATTAAAACTTCCTAAAAATATGAAAACCTCGACTCAAACAAGGTGTGTGTTATGGATCAACGCGTCTAATTCAACTGTAATAAATTACCTACTCCATGGTAAATAATTTGTTTGGGCATTGTTGTTGCCTTTGGGCATAATCCTACTGGTGTATTGTTTTGTCAATAATAAGTTAATGAGTGGATAAAGAGGGAGGTTCATCATTCATCATAACTCTAGTGATATTTAACTGACTTAATGTTGTTTTTTAGTGATTTTATACTGTTATTAGTCATTTCGATGTTTGGCAAGCTCTTGCTGTTTTTATTGACAAATATTATATGTGTTGGGAATATGCTCAATTAGTGTTTGTTTGCTCAAAGTAAAAGGTGGTAGTAAAAATTTGGCGATGAGTTTAGAGCACTCGAGCGTAATTAAAATGGAGAACACATACATGGATAACAATCAATCGATTGCAGTAACACAGAAATCAAAAATGTTGTTTTTTCGTTGTTCAGTGAAAAAGCGACGTTTAATTCCTTCAATGTCAGCGATTTTGGTTTTAAGTTCCTTTACAAGTCATGGGGCTGAAACGTTTGATGCACAAAAATATATAACAGGTGACTGGAGCGGGGCGCGATCTGAATTGTCGCAGCGAGGTATGGATTTTCGTTTAGGCTATTTCAATCAGGTTGCTCATAATTTGAAAGGCGGTCTTGATAATGAGGTGGCTTATGCTGACCAATTTTTTGTTGGTGGATATATTGATCTTGAAAAGCTTTTTGGTTGGTCTGGAGCTGAGTTTAAAGTTGAAATTACAAATCGAAATGGTGAGCTAATAAACAACAAGGCAGGTATTCCATCATTACTTCAATCACAGCAAATTTATGGTCGAGGAAATGTAACTCGTCTCACACAATTTTCATTAACTCAACAGCTGTTCGATGATCAGCTCAGTATTAAAGTTGGTCGAATTTATCCAAGCTCTGATTTTTTTGCTATGAGCTGCGCTTTTCAACATTTAACATTTTGCAGTGGTGGTTCATCTAATTATTTGAGTAGTAGTTGGTATGGTGATCCATTGAGTACTTTAGGGGCGCAATTAACGTATAAGTTATCGGATAACTTATTATTTAAAATAGGTAGCTACGATGCAAACCCACAAGTAATGTCGTTGAACCAAGGGTTGAAGCTGTATACATCAGGTGGTATTGACGGCACCACCGTGGTGGGAGAGTTAGAATATAAAGTGAACTATGGGCATGGCTTGCAAGGGGATTACCGAGTTGGTGTCGTGCGTAGCAGCTTAGATAAAGCCAAGCTTGTAAATGAAGCAGGCTTTCCGGCCGGTTCGACTATTGATGCTGTTGCGATTGAAGATACGGATAACGCATTTTATTTTAACCTTGAACAGCAAATAACACGCAACCCATCAGGTGGTGGATTACGGGTATTTGCGAGTATGATTCATGCAGATAGTAGTATTAGCGCAGTGGGTGAAGTGATCGCGATAGGAGGGTTTATTACAGCGCCATATGCTAGTCGCCCTAATGACCGTATTGGATTAGCTATTGGGCGAAACAGCGTCAGTAAAGAGTTAACTGATGCACAGCATAAATATAATGTAAATCATATAAATAGTGATTTTAATGTGCGTAGTCATGAATACCCGATTGAGCTTAACTACAATTATGCAATTACGCCTGCGATTGAGTTGATGCCAAGTGTTCAATTCATTATTCATCCAAATGGTGATCGCGATGAAGAGAATGCCATCATTGCGGGTTTACAGCTGAGTTTTAACTTCTAATCTCTAGCTTTATATTGCGTGCCAATAGATGACTGTAAAAACCAATAGATGGCTGTAAAAAATAGTTAAGAAATATCCCGCTAGTTTTTTGCAAAACCAATAAAATTCAGCACGATTTATAAGTTAACGTGCTGTTTTTTTAAGTTTTACCGCACTGTGTTTGTTGTTCAGTAAGGCTTTATTTAATCGTCGCTTGGTGGTTACTCTGTAAAAATAGGGTAGAAATCATGTCTAATACTTCCTTGAACCCTGAATTTTGTTTTAGAGTAGTAATATTATTAAGTTTAAAACAGGCTATGTTATTAAAATTTATGGTATCTTTTAAATCAGTAGCCAGAACTCAATAATAGCTGGCGCATAGTTGGGTCTGATACAAATAAGCCTGATTCTGTATGTTAATCTGCAAAAATAGTAAAAACGAATAGATTGGTGCAGTGAATCATTTTACTGTTAATTTTTTCATTAATGGCCAAACAGGTATAAATAATGGCTTTGCCCCCTATTACTGAAAACCAAAAATTAGAGGAAGCAGCCAGAGCTGGTTGGCTTTATTATGTTGCAGGAAAAACACAAGACGAGATCGCTAAACAGCTCAATACATCTCGACAATCTGCGCAAAGATTAGTGGCAATGGCCGTATCAAAAGGGTTAATAAAAGTCCGACTTGAACACCCAATTAAACGTTGCATGGAACTGGCTGATTTACTTCAACAACGCTTCGGCTTACTCAAGTGTGAGGTGGTTCCGAGTGTGCCGGGTGATGCTGATTCTGTTGTGGGTCTTTCACAAGCCGGTGCAGCTGAAATTGAACGGTACGCAAAAAGCCGACAAGCTAAGACGATTGCTTTTGGGACCGGACGAGCCTTACGTGCTTGCACTAATGAGCTTACAAATATGCAGTGCCCTCAGCACCGTATTGTCTCGTTGGTTGGAAACATAGCGCAGGATGGTTCTGCTAGTCGTTATGATGTTGCTATTCATGTTGCAGAGCGTTTAGGGGCAAGACATTTTCCTATGCCTGTTCCTGTTATTGCTAGTACGCAAGCAGATAAAGCTCAATGGCAACAGCTGACGCATGTAAAAAATGTTCATGAGCTCGCCCTACAAGCAGATGTGTATTTTGTCGGGGTTGGTGACTTGGGGATAAACTCCCCTTTACATTTAGATGGGTTTATTACACAACATGAGCTTGCGGCACTTGAGGCTATGGGTGCCACAGGTGAAGTAATAAGTTGGATATTTGATAGTAATGGTAAACTCGTTCAATCTGACATAAACCAGCGTGTAACGAGCGTTGCTTTGTCTACTCGTCGAGACAAACATGTAATAGGAATTGCTGCAGGGCAGAACAAGGTTCCAGCCATTGCCGGGGCAATAGAGTCTGGTATGATCAATTCCCTCATTACAAATGAGTCTACTGCTGAAGCGTTATTGCATTTATAAATGCTATTAGCGAGAGGCCTTGCTTAGTTAGTTTGCGTTGCTTTTACTTGAAGGCATCTCATTCACTCACTTGCAAAGATAAATTAAATGACGAGGCGGTAATATACTGTTATTTATGAGAAAACTTATTAAAAAGCTAATGCTGAGCGCGTGTTCACTTTGTTTGCTTGTTGCATGTACAGAAGAGCCATCACCCCAGCAGCCTGAAAGCAGCAATACAAGTGGTGATGTGCGACAGCAATTAGATATGTATCAAAACCTAGCTTGGCATGTAGTTAGTTTATTACAAAGCCAATCTACGCCAACGCAGATAAGTGACTCAGTAACAACTTTAATCGGCTCATCAAAGCAGTTGTTTGTAAATCTTAAAGAGCAACTGCCAGAATGCGAAGAAAGTCTAAACGTTATGGCGCAAATTGCCATGATTAAACAGCAACAAATAGAAAATGGCGGGTCTCAAGAAGAGCTCCCCAAACTACCTGAATTCTCAGCGCCGAGTTGCTACCACGCACAAAAGCTATTACTTAATCCACTTGCGGTCTATACACTAACTCAACAAGCAGATTTAGCACAAAGTGATTACCAACACGCAAAGTTAAAAATGATTGATAGTTTTGCACGCATCAAGCAGATAGAAATGATTGCTGCTGAGTAGTCATTGCTAGTCATAGCCTTGCCATAAAATTGTCATACAAGGTTGCTAATTTAGTCGCCTATTTGTATTACTGATGCTAGGTGTAAGGTGAGCGCACAACTACAGCAGATCTTAGATAACAGTGCAATTGAAACCTTGTTTCAACCTATCTTTGATATTTCTAATCAACATATTTTGGGCTATGAGGCGTTAAGTCGTGGGCCTAAAGATTCTGAGTTAGAAATGCCCAGTGCATTGTTCAGCGAAGCCATTGCTTGTCATAAAATCTCTGAGTTAGAGTTACTTTGCCGCAGTAAAGCGATTGAGAACTTTGTTAAGCTTAACCTACAAGGTAAGTTATTCTTAAATGTAAGCCCTAAAACTTTACTCGATCCGTGTCATCCAAAAGGTGAAACTTTGCACCTTGTTGAGCACTTCGGTTTAGCTGCTAATCGTGTGGTTATCGAGGTTACAGAGCAAGAAAAAGTCGATGATGGCTTTTTATTGTTAAAGACTATTGCACATTATCGTGAGCTAGGTTTTTCGATTGCAATTGATGATTTAGGCGCCGGCTATTCGGGCTTAAAACAATGGTCTGAGTTATGTCCTGAATTTGTAAAAATAGACCGCTACTTTATTGATCATTGCGACCAGAGTGTGGTTAAAAAAGAATTTTTAAAGTCTATTATTGAGCTTGCTAAAGCAACCAATACGCAAGTAATAGCAGAAGGCATTGAGCGTGTAGAGGAGCTTCGCTTACTCGAAAGTTTAGGGGTACAGCATGCACAAGGCTTTTTGTTAGAAAGGCCAAGTTTACAGCCCAGTTACGAAATCAATATTCACTGCCTAAAGCATTTAGAATCATCAGATACTGAAAGTAATTTTGAACAGTCTATGGCGATTGGCTGGTTAGCCGTTGAACATGCAAGTATTGAATCAACAACCCGCTGTAAAGATGCTCATAAAATTTTTGAGCAAGATAAAACCTTAACGAGCCTTGCGGTACTAGAGCATAATATTCCTGTTGGTTTATTACACCGAGATCAACTTACCGAAGTATTTGCTGCCCCATATGGGCATGCGCTTTATGATAAGCAACCCGTTACTTCTTTAATGGATAAACAGCCGTTAGTGGTAGACGAAAACGAGTTACTCGATACGGTGAGTCAGCAAATTACCGAATTTGAGTTTGATATTCGACGCCACATTGTGATCACCCGAAGTGGTGAATACTTAGGATTGGCACCCCTACGTAATATTTTAAAGCACATTACTGAAGAAAAAATCCGCCATGCACAACATGCTAACCCGCTTACAATGCTGCCGGGTAATGTCGCGATTAACGAAGCAATTGAGCTAAGGCTTCGCAATAATTATCCGTTCTCGCTAGCCTATGTTGATTTAAACCACTTTAAACAATTCAATGATCTGTACGGATACGCCAGTGGTGATAGCGTAATAAAGCTGCTTGCTGAGGTTATTGTCGAGGCGTGCAGCACGAGTAAAGGCTTTGTGGGACACATTGGCGGGGATGATTTTATGGTCGTGTTTGATAAAAATGATGCAGAGCAAGTGTGCCATGACATCATTAATAAATTTGAGCACCAATCTCGCGCCTTTTTCACCCCAGAACATATTGAGCAAGGGGGTTATTGGGCAAGTAATCGAGAAGGTAAAAAGCAGTTTGTGCCTTTACTTACACTATCGATAGGGTTAGTTAAGCCAGATTTAGAGCTGTGTATTAATAGTCATCAGGTAGCTGCGCTGGCGACAGATGCAAAAAAAGAGGCTAAGCGTTATCAAAGTAGCCATTTATTTGTTTGCCAAAGAAGGCGACCAGCACCTGCTGTTGTGCGCCTTAGTTGTGCGAAAGATGACAGTGCATCTGTCGGACTATGAAGAAAATTTAAGTTTAGTAAGTTTTGCTTGTGTCTACATTTGAGTAGGTGTAGCTTAAAAAAAACACTATCAAAAAATAACAATGAAGCGACTATGTAGCGCAATTTTAGTATTGCTTAGCCTAGGATACAGCCTTACCACAGAAGCAAAAAATGTGGTGAATTTAGCGATTGAACAGCGCCCGCTCTACAAGCGTGATTATTATCTTCATGAATTACTGGCAGCGGCTTTACGTGCTGGTAATTACCAAGCAGAAATTAATGAGGTATTAGTACACCCTCATCAACAACGTACCTTACTGATGCTTGATGCAAAGCAAGCAGATATATTTTGGAGCATGACAAGCCCTGAGCGAGAACACCTTGCCATTGCAGTACCTGTGCCTTTGTTCAAGGGTTATATTGGTAAGCGAGCTCTACTAACGAAACGTGCATTTTTACCACTTTTCGAATCAGTAAAAACTAAACAAGACTTAGCGCCTTTAACGGCAATTCAAGGGCATGATTGGCCGGATACAAAAATTCTTGCGCAAAATGGCCTAACAGTCAGGCCGCTGGCAAATTATCAAGCGATGTTTAGTTTAGTGATCAGAGGGCGAGTTGATTATTTTCCGCGTTCGTTCATTGAAGTGATCTCTGAACTAGAGCAAGTGAAAAGTGATGAGCTGGTTATAGTGCCAAACTTATATATCAGTTATCCAACAGCATTTTACTTTTTTGTTAGTAATCACAGGCCTGAACTAGCTGAAGTGTTAATGAAAGGACTGACAACGATGAAGAGCACGGGCGAGTTTGAACAGTTATTTGCTAGCTACTTCGCTGAAGACTTAGCTAAATTGCCGTTTAAAGAAAGTGAAGCCATAGAAATAAAACTCGATAACGATTATTTTCAGCCACAAAAAAAGGAGCCTTAGCTCCTTTTTAGATACCAATTCGCTTAATTAAGTAATATTGCGGCTTGGTATAATTACAACCGCTTTTAGCGAAGTAGTGACTCAGTTAACACTGGGCGAATTTCACGAATGATCGCTTGAGTTAACTTAGGTGCACCACAAATGATGTTGCCGCTTTGGTTGTAGTTAATACCACCTGCGAAATCAACAACCATACCGCCCGCTTCTTTAACTAAAAGCTCGCCTGCGGCTGTGTCCCATGGCTTAAGGCCAATTTCAAAGAAACCATCAACACGACCTGCTGCAACGTAAGCCATATCTAATGCCGCAGAACCTGCACGGCGGATATCAGCAGTGTGTACGAAAAGCGCTTTAAACGCTTCAGAGTATGCGTCTAAGTGGTGCTTTTGTTTGAATGGGAAACCAGTTGCAAGTACAGAACCTGCTAACTCGTTAGTTTTAGTTACGCGTAAACGTTTGCTGTTAAGCTGTGCGCCTTGACCACGTGATGCTGTGAATAATTCACCGCGAATTGGATCATAGATAACAGCTTGGTCTAAACGACCTTTAACTTTAAGTGCAATAGATACTGCGAAATGAGGGATACCCTTGATGAAGTTAGTTGTGCCATCAAGTGGGTCAACAATCCATTGGTAATCTGCATCTTTACCTTTGTGCTCACCAAGCTCTTCACCAACGATACAATGATCAGGGTAAGATTTTAAAATAGTGTCACGAATTGCGGCTTCAGCTTCTTTGTCGATGTTAGTCACTAAGTCGTTAGTGCCTTTTTGTTGTACATCAACTTTTGATAAATCTTCACTTGCGCGAAGTAAAATTTTGCCTGCGTTACGCGCAGCGCGAACCGCAATGTTTAACATTGGATGCATAGCATTACCTTTGGGTTGTAAAAGAACGAATATATTTAAGCCGGCGTATTCTAGCGATTTCTAGCGTAAAGTAAACAATAAACTCGAATAAATAAGGTTGTTTTTTGTACAATTCTGATTTTGTTATTGATTTAATCTCAGAAGAAGGGGTTAGTGGTCAGCCGTCAGTTTGAAATTTGCATTCTGAAAAATTCGTGCCTATATAAAGTTTTTATACTTAAAAGGATGCAAGTATGAATTTTGAAAAATTAGAGGTATGGAAGCGAGCAGCAAGATTAAGTGCCGAAATTTACAAAGAAACGACAGATCTAAATGATTTTGGCTTTCGCAATCAGCTCACACGTTCTGGTTTATCAATACCGAGTAACATCGCAGAAGGTATGGCGAGAATCAGCAAAAAAGAACGGGTGCGTTTTTTAGATATATCAAGATCGTCAATAGCAGAAACACGAACGCAAATTTATATCGGAATTGAGATTAAATACATTGATGCTGCCATAGGTAGAGCTTGGGTGAGTGAAACGGAAGAGCTATCAAAAATGTTGACATCTCTTATGCATAGGATCGAAGCTGATAGCTGATAGCTGATAGCTGATAGCTGATAGCTGATAGCTGATAGCTGATAGCTGATAGCTGATAGCTGAT
>NZ_JBPNYQ010000014.1:0-121094 GCF_051235485.1 Pseudoalteromonas nanhaiensis
AATTATTGATTGAAAAAGATCAGTTACCTGAATTTAAGTAGGGGCAACTGATCAAAATATATGTGAAAGAGTACTAGAACCTAGGCTCTTAAAACTATTCCACAAACACTCTAAATCCCCATGCTGGAATTGTAAGTTCTGTTGTTTGAGTAAATTCCATTGCCTGTTTTGAAAAAGCATCAGTGTACTTACCTAAATATAATGGCTCTTCAAAACTGACTGTTTTTGGTTCTTTCGAGAAATTAAATACGGCAAATACTTTATCGTTGCCTTTTGCGCGAACAAAGCTAAGTACTGTTTTTGGTGCAGTGTTTGGTACATGTACCATGCGTCCACCAAATTGGCCATTCCATAGTGCTTCATTATTATGTTTGAGTTCAAACAGTGACTGATACAAGTCACCAATAGGGTGCTTTTGCCATTTTATAGGGTCACATTCGAAAAATTCGAGTCGTTTATCGTTGCCTGCTTCTTGGCCGTTGTAAATCATCGGGAAGCCTTCGCCAACTACAGACAGCGCAATGACAGATTCAAGCGCCTCACCGTAATGTTCAAACATGGTACCTTCCCAAGCATTGGTGTCATGGTTGGCAACACCTACAAGGCGATAAGCTTCAGTTGGGAATGCGCTTTCATTCCATGAATAATAAATAAATAGGGCGCTGACATCTGCATGACCATTTACAATTTTGCGCATGTGTTCAGACCATGACCAAGCGTATGTCATGTCAAAGGCTTCGGCATGTAAATCGCGCGATTCCCATTCAGCAAGCATTAAAACAGGCTTTATGTCATCAAGCTCACGGCGTACATTGTTCCAAAAGTCTACGGGTACAAAGCCTGCTACATCACAACGATAGCCATCAATACCGACTTCTTTTACCCAGTATTTCATCGACTCTGTCATGTACTCACGAAGCGCTAGTTTTGAATAATCAAAGTCGATAATGTCAGACCAATCCCACCAAGGCGTCGGTCTAAATTGGCCTTGATAGTCTCTATCGTACCAATCGGGGTGTTCATATCTAAGCCAGTTATCCCATGCGCTGTGGTTTGCTACCCAATCTAAAATAACGTACATGCCCATGTCATGTGCTTTATTCACAAAGGCTTTAAGATCATCTAGTGTGCCAAATTCAGGGTTTACTTTTCGGTAGTCTTTTACTGAGTAGGGGCTGCCTAAACTGCCTTTGCGATTTTCTTCACCAATAGGGTGAATTGGCATTAACCAAATAACATCGACACCTAATTTCTTTAAGCGCGGCAGTTGTTGCTGTGCGGCATTAAAAGTGCCTTCTTTAGTAAACTGGCGAGTATTTAGCTGATACATCACTGCATTTTTTGACCATGCCGGATGCGTTATCTTTACATAGGGTTTTGGTTGGTAGGCACTATTTGTTGTTTGAGTACACGCCGAAGCGAGTAAACAAAGTATGAATATAAGTAAGCACTTTTTTGTAATATGAGTCATTTTAAGGCCTTGTTGTCTAGTTTTATATGCTGATTGAAAAATCAGCAGGTGTCCTTACTATAGCCTTCGCGTTTAGCTGCAACAATAAAGTGCATACGTATTCACTTTGTGTTTACATAATCGATTAAGTTGATTCTTACTATTCTCTGATAATAAGCAACTAATAAAGTACTTAAATGATTAAATAAATGTGTTGAACAAAAGCCACTGCTAACAACCAAATAGTCAGTGGCTTGGTCCGCTTTTAAGCGGATAGTTGAAAAGTTGATTTGCTGGGATCCCAGCTAATGAGTCGGTTGATTTCAAGCTCTTTTAAAACGGTTAGCAATTCGGACTCACTTAAACAACAGCCTTGTTTTAGCTTATCAAGTGAAATCGCTTTGTCACGGCTATGAAACTTAGAGGCCAACATAATACGGTATATTAGTTTAGACTTACGGTTCATAACGCACCCCTCCACATTTTAATTTTGATAGCAGCGGTTGCTACTACTAATTGGTTTTATAATTAGGTTCAATGTGTACCGATGATTAATGACTATGGGCGATCTTTTTTTGTAAGTCAATCGTTATGTAAAGGTTAAATAAGTGTTTTGGAGTGGGCTGTTCATTTGTCATTTTTTGAAAATTTATAGCTTATTGAAATAGCAAAATAAGCTGTGAATTTTGATGAAAACTTTAATCTAAGCCTTCATTTTGGTTAATTTCGAGTACATCATTAATCGTGTTAAACAGCAGGTGTTTTTCAATAGGCTTACCAACGTGACCGTTAAAGCCGCAGTTCATATACTCGATAATATTTTCTTTCATTACATTGGCAGTAAGAGCGATAATAGGAACTGCTTCGTTAACTCTTCGTATATGAGCACACGCTTCAATGCCCCCCATATTTGGCATTTGAATGTCCATAAGTACTAGCCTAGGATTGAGCTTATTAAATAACTCTATAGCTTGTTTACCATCTTGTGCGAAGTGTAGTTCAGCATTGGTTTCTCCTAGCATTGATTTAATAATCATGGTGTTTAAAGGGTTATCCTCTGCTATTAATACCGTCTGATTTGTTAAGTCAGGTACTTTAATGTGAGTAATTGTTTCATCAATATGAGCTTTTTGAGATAGCTTAAGTGGTAAATACACTGTAAAACGGGTGCCCTTACCAAGTTCACTTTTTACATCAATACTACCACCCATGCGGTTTATTAAATTAACTGTAATCGACATGCCAAGACCTGTACCTCCAAAGCGCCTGGTAATGCTGTTATCGGCTTGCTGAAATCGATTGAAAAGATGAGACAGTCCTTCTTTGCTCATGCCAATACCCGTGTCGATAACATCTAATTCTATTCCCTCGCGCTGAGCAGCTTTTTTGACAATAACTTTTACACCTCCTTGTTCAGTGAATTTAACAGCATTAGATACTAGGTTTAACAGTATTTGTCTTATGCGTACCGGATCGCCAATCCATAAATCCTCTATATCATCACTAACTTCAATTTTTAAATAGATAGATTTTTCATTACAGACAGGCAAAAAATCAGAATTAATTGACTCAACGACCCGCGAGAGAGAAAAGTCTATTTGTTCAACTGATAGCTCGTTCGCCTCCATTTTAGAAAAGTCTAAAATATCGTTGATGATGGTAAGTAGTGATCGACAAGAAAACAGCGCCTTAGCAACAACTTCTATATTGTTCGGTTTTTGAATGTTTGGCTGTAAAATTTGTAATAGCCCCATAATGCCGTTTAAAGGGGTGCGGATTTCATGACTCATGTTAGCTAAAAACTCTGATTTTATTCGTGTGCCTTCTAAAGCACGCTCGGTGAGTTCAATCTGTTGTTTATAAGAGTTTGAAAGCTTTCTAAAGTAAACAAGCAATATGCTGGTAAGCAAGATGATGGTTAAAATATGTACGATGTAAGCGAGTTGAAAGTTGTTATTGATAGCAAGGCTTTTGTCCTTCAGTATCGTACTTATGTGTGTTTCGAATTCTGAAAGGGCCTTTAATGCCGCAGCATCATCCACTTTAGCCACTAAATCGATTTGCTCACTTGTAGCGCCTTCAGCAATCATTTTTATTGCAATGTTGAGTTTAGCTTCATACTCACTAACTGTTTTTGTAACGTCAGTAAGCGCTGTTTGATCGTATTCTTCTATTGCGCTGAGTTTGGATAGTAAGTCTTTTATTGCGGCAAGTTCATTTTTAATTTTGGGAAGGTAAAGCTCAGTGTTTTTTCTTAGCACCAAGTTTTTAAAATGATGAATAAAACCACCATAACCTAGTTTTTGAATAAGCTTGTCGTGAAGGACATAAACATTTGCTGCTGTTTCAGAATAATCATGCCATTGCGAGTCGACATTTTTATAAGAGAATAAAGAAGTAAAAGTAAGCAATATGACTAATGCAATCACGATAGATGCATTCATTTTTAACTTTTTTTTAGTTTGCAGCAGCGCTTTTGTCATTAGATTAAGGCATCTATCCCATTATTATTTTTAAGCATAGCAGCATTTTTTTATGTTCACATAAGAATGGACTAAAGTCAGAATGGCTTTTTATGTGAATAATAAAAAGCCTTAACGAATAACATGAAATAACCTAAAGCGATTAATAAGCTATTCATAAAAAATATTTTAAATCAATAGCACTGTACTTTTTTCTTACTTGTTGTATCTTAAGTTGGTACAGAATTTTAAGGTTTAATTGAGTGTAAGCTAACACTCATTTGTTAAGTGGAGTAAAGGATATGCAAGCGCAAACAGTCAAAGAATCAATTGCAACTATTCAATCAGGTGTTGCAAAAGCAGATGGTAAGCTTTTAGTTACAGAGCAAGACATTGTTTTTGAACCATTTAACAAAGAGTTAGGCCTAGGTCCATACACATTTTCACGATCGCAAATCAATAACGTTGATAAGTGTTCAGGTAAAGGCGCGGGTATTTTACCAATTACAGCTGATGGCATTCGTATTACGTTAAATAACCATGATGTATTTGAGTTTATTTTAGCAAACCCTGATGAGTGGCTAAGCGTACTTTCTCACTAAGCAAATAACCAATAGGCGGCATATTGATTGACGTATTACTATGCCGTTTTTTTACGCAATGAATACTCTTTCTGCGCAACTAGTTGATCTCAAACAATACTAAGGCAAACCTCTTAGGCTACTTTACACATCTAAACCATTAAATTGCTCGTTGCTTATTAAAGGAGGCTCTTGGGCAAATGATCAACTTAGATGAACAACGCCTAGTTTCGCTTGAACGCGGTTTTCATATTCCACCTAAACCTGAATTATTGAGCCAAATTGCTGATGAAATGCAAAAGTCGGATGCAAGTTTAGATAAAATAGCCCTACTAATTTCAAAAGACATTAGCCTTTCGGCCTTATTGTTAAAAACTATAAACAGCCCGGTGTTTGGCTTGCAACGCACTATAAGTGATATACGCCAAGCCGCGATGTTTTTAGGTTTAGAGCAGCTTAATCGGTTGGTAACGCTGGCCTTACTTAAGCAAAATTTTAAAGGCAATGCCTGCATAAGCTTAGAGCGCTTCTGGGATGAGTCGCTTGAAGTTGCCAATGCTTGTGTGCTGCTCGGTAATAGTTATAAGTCATTAATGCCAGTAGATGAGCTTTATTCTTTAGGGCTTTTTCATAATGTGGGTATTGCCGCAATGGCATTAAAATTTACAGATTATGTCGAGGTACTTAAACAAGCAAATCTAGCTAAAGAGCATGCGATTACAGACCTTGAACAAGCACGCTACCAGTGTGACCACGCGGTGATTGGTTACTTTATCTCTGTTTCTTGGCATTTACCTAAGCCACTTTGTCACGTTATTTTAAACCATCATAACACGCACTTTTTAGCGCAAAATAACGATGAACAACAACGTATGGCCTATGCCATTTTAAAATGTGCAGAAAGTGCTGTGGATTATGCCCGTCACCAACAATATTCAAGCGAATGGTTTAAAATCAAAGAGGCGTGCTTTACTGAGCTTGGTATTGTTGAGCAAGATTTTGCTGATATGGTCGAAGATTACGTCGACAATGCGATGGCAAGTTAAAGCCATTTAGTTTTATTTTCTCTTATCTTAACTTCGATGAGTTTGCGAGTGGTGAGTTTTCATCACTCTTTTTTAAATAGGCAGAAACTATTCAATATTAAATTTTCTGGTGTTAGCTGAGTTTTATTTTTCCAAAGAGTGCTTAACATTTCATGTGCTTGTAATAGGCACTAGCAGCGTTTGTTTTATAGACGTTTTTTGCCCATTCCCATTGATTCTAAGTTTTGTTCTTGAATAAAAAATTCCCCAAAACAAACACGCGAATGTAATTCTTCAATTCTTAAAAAACACTTGTCTTATAAATAATAATCATAACTCAATGATTTTAAATATCTTTTGATCTTAAGGTTAGTTGTGGGGGTGTTTTTCTGTCTCTTTTTTGGAATTTAATATTGTTAATATGAAAAATTTAAAGAATAAAATATCTTGATTTTATAAAATATTACTACTATTGTAGCCGCAATGTAACAATAAAGTTGTTACCAATTGTTGTTCAAAAGAGCATTTATGTAGTTTGTAGTCACAAATCTCTCACTTTTTAAAAAACGATAGGGTTACATTTCCATGAATAAAAAATTCTCCACGCTAACTGTTTGCATCAAAAAAGCATTGCTCCCAACTCTTTTACTTGGAACATGTGCACCAGCCTTTGCAGCTGATCAACAAAATGAAAAAAAGAAAGTTACAAAAGAAGATATTGAGCTGATAGAAGTCCGCGGCTATGCGGCGTCAGTTGAGAAAAGTATTAATATGAAACGCTTTTCAAACAGCGTAGTTGATGCAGTTTCTGCTGAAGATATCGGTAAATTTCCTGATCAAACAGTTGCAGATGCATTGCAACGAATTCCCGGCGTGCAAGTAGAGAAAGACTTAGGCGGTGAAAGCGACCGAGTGAGTATTCGTGGTACAGCACCTCATTTAAATATAACGCTGTTAAATGGCCAAAATGTGGCTTCTGCAACGGCTTCGGCATCAATTACACGCCCGTCGCGTGGTTTTAATTACTCATTATTACCAGCAGAAATGGTCGATACTCTCGAGGTTTATAAGTCTGCTGAAGCTGACATTGATGAGGGGTCAATTGGTGGCACTGTTGTAGTAAAAACACGTAAACCGCTTGATAGTGAAGCTAACTATGCAGCGCTTTCAGTAAAAGCATTCCACTTTGAAAACGCAGATGAAACTAAGCCATACGTGTCTGGTTTATATTCATGGAAAAATGAAGCCCAAGATTTTGGTTTTAATGTTGGCTTTGTGCATAAAGAAACAGCAACGCAGCGTGATAGTAAAGAAGTACGTTTTGGATATCGCAGCACAGATGCTAACCAAGATGGTAATGCAGAATTTTATCCAGGGGCAGTGGGTTACAACCGCTACGCAAGTGATAGCGATTTAGATACCGCAACAGCGACATTCCAATACGCTGCAAATGATAACCTTGATCTTGTTTTCAATAACTTATATTCAAAATCAGAACATGAATCATATGGAACGTATTCAAGCGGTTTTATCCTGCAAAATATTGCTAACATTGAGAACCCCGTTATCGTTGACGGTACGGTTGTCGCCGGTGATTTACCAGCACACAATAACTTGGGTTATTATGGTAATGCGGGCTACCGTGGTGAATTTAAGACTCAAGCTCATGATTTAAAAGTGACTTACAAAGCAGATGATTACACTGTTACAGGTCAGCTAGGTTACAGTAAAGCTGACGGTGAGGTGAGTGATGTTTATTCAGAGTACTATGCCAATACAAATGCGTCATTTACGTTAGAAAATGGTACGCCAGATGTGACTTTATCGGCAGATTTAAGCCCACAAGATTACCGTTTAGATTACAACCATAAAAATGACATACTCAATGACTCTGATGAGCTTTATGCGCAGTTTGACGTTGAATATTTACTAGACACTGGTTTTTTCACTGCAATTAAAGCGGGTGTAAAGTACCGTGAGCATACAAAAGCTGCCAGTTTGATGAAAGCCAACTATCCAAAAGTGTCAGCAGCAGGTGATAGCTTTAATTTGGGTATGTTTGCAAGCGATTCTACTAGCGACGGCATTTTATGGCAGTTTGATAATAACCAGTATGCAGATTGGATCTCGTCTACTAGCCCAACATCAGGTCCTTATGAGCACCTTGACTACACCTTCGACCTTGAAGAAACCGTTACAGCTGGCTACGTCAAAGCCGTGTTCGAGCACAATAAGTGGCGCGGTAATATGGGCGTACGCGCGGTTAAAACAGAGCTTGACTCTCGTTCAGTTGAGTACACAGGACGTAGTTTTGCGCCTGAAAATATTCAAGATGTATATAGCTCAAATAGCTACGATGACTTCTTACCAAGTGTAAACATTAATTATGACTTTACGGATGATGTTGTGCTTCGCTTTGCTGCGGCTAAAGTAATGTCTCGCCCTGACTACGATTTTTTATCAGCGCGTAAAAGTGGCTACTGTGCAGCGGCGACAGGCTGTAAAGGTTCACAAGGTAATCCAGACTTAAAACCTTATCGTTCGACTCAATATGATTTATCAGCTGAGTGGTACTTTAATGAGTCATCAATATTGTCATTAGCTTATTTCTACAAAGATATTGATTCGTATATCACCAATACAACGATTGAAAAGCAGTGGACATGGACAGACCCTGATACCGGCGTTGAAGAGGTTCGTGATTTCTTAGTGACTCAGCCTCAAAATGGCCTAGGCGGTGAGAATTCGGGCTTTGAAGTGAACTACACTCAAAAGCTTATGTATGGTTTTGGTATTCAAACCAACTATACATATTCAGATGCTGAACTAGAGCAAACACCAGAACAAAAAGCCGCAGGTGAAGAAGCTGTGTTGCCAAACAACTCAGAAGATACTTTTAATGCGACGGTTTATTATGAAAACACTGCTTTCAGTGCCCGTGTTTCTTATACATATCGTTCAGAATATTTTTATACTAATTACCTTGGCTTAAACCAGTATAAGGATGGTTTTGGCCAATATGATTTAAATGTTAGCTATAACATTTCTGAAGATTTTAATCTTATTTTCCAAGCTATTAACTTAACAAATGAAGAGCAAAAAGCAACTTCAGGTAATAGCACAGGTATGCCAGATGCTAATCGTCCATTAGCAATTCATGATTATGGTCGTCGCTTCTTGATTGGCGCACAAATGAAGTTCTAATACTCATTTGAGTTTAGTGAAATTGAAGGCACAGCAACATGATTGCTGTGCCTTTTTTATGAGGTTGATCATGTATTTAAAAATTTTATCGCTATTGAGCATGTGCTTGGTTTTAAGTGCGTGTAGTTTATTGTCAAAAAATGAAACAACGTATACTGAAAAACAACTGCTTGGTACGATTTACCAACCACAAGTCGCAAGGGAGTTTCGTGCTGCTTGGGTTGCCACAGTAGCAAACATTAACTGGCCAACTGAGCCTGGGTTAGCTGTTACAGAGCAAAAACGGCAAGCGATTCAAATTCTCGATAAATTACAACAGCATAACTTTAATACTGTGATTTTTCAGGTACGCCCGCAAGCAGATAGCTTCTATCACAGTAGTCGTGAGCCTTGGTCTTATTATTTAACTGGCGAGCAGGGCAGAGCTCCAGCACCATTTTATGACCCACTACAGTTTTGGATTGAGCAAGCACATAAGCGTGGCCTAAAGATACATGCGTGGTTCAATCCTTATCGAGCCCATCATCCTGATGGTGGTCCTGTGTCTGAACACTCTGTGGTCACACGTATGCCAGACCAAGTGGTAAAACTAAAAAATAGTACTTATTGGTTTTTACCAACCGATCAAGATGTGGTTGCTCACACCTTAAATACATTAACGGAACTTGTTAAAAATTACGATTTAGATGGTATTCACTACGATGACTACTTTTATCCTTACCCTTCTTATAATGAAGGCAAAGATTTCCCTGACGCATTACAATATCAGGCTTATGTAAAAGCGGGCGGCAAGTTAACAGTTGCAGATTGGCGTAGAGAAGCGGTCAATCAATTTGTTAAACGTCTTTATGCTCGTGTTAAAGAAACTAAACCCCATGTGTTAGTAGGCATTAGCCCATTTGGTATCTACAGACCCAATAATCCAGACTCAATTCGTGGCATGGATCAGTATGAGAAGCTCTATGCGGATGCTAAGTTATGGCTAAACGAGGGGTGGCTTGATTACTTAACTCCACAATTGTACTGGCCAATAAACCAGTACGCGCAAAGTTATCCACTGCTGGTAAATTGGTGGCAAACACAAAACACCAAACAACGTCATTTATGGCCGGGTATTAACGCACTTCGGTCGTTTGATACAGCGGGTGTCGATGAAGTGGTTAATCAGATCATGATTAACCGAGGATTTTTAGCATCGCCAGGCACTGTTTTTTGGAATGTTGCGGCGCTTGACGGTAGTCGATTAATGAGTGATGCATTAGCAAAAGGCGTGTTTCAGCACCAAGCATTAATACCGCAAACCCCTTGGATAGACATGCCAGCGGTTGAGCCATTTAAAGTTTCATATGAACGTTCAGCAAATCACATTGAGCTATCTTGGCAGCATGTAAATGAACCCCAAGTAACGCAGAGCTTGGTGTATTTTAAATACGGTGACGATTGGCATTATCAGCTTTATGCAAACAATAAACATACGCTCAAAGTTGCTACAGAAAAAGAGCAACAAACATTAACAACAATTAAAGTAATAGCCGTTGACAGATTAGGTAATCAAAGTGATGCAGTTCAATTAGAATTTTAGTTGAGGCTGTACTGCGTGTCCCCTAATTTGTTACGCTTTAAAAAACTAAAAAATGGATACTAAAGTGAAAGCAGTTTTGTTAAGTGCAATCGTACTGATTGGTAGTTCTTATTCATCATGGGCTACTGCCGCAACAAAGCATATCAAAATAGTAAAACCTGTGGTTGCAGCGTTTAAAGCAGGGGATAAAGCGGCGATTGCAGAACGAGTCCACTATCCATTGCAGCGTAAAGCCCCTCTTAAAGACATTGAGAATAAGCAAATGCTTATCGATAAATTTGAGCAGGTATTTGATCAGCAATTTGTTGAGTCGATAGCTAACTCAAATATTCGTCATGATTGGGAGATGATGGGTTGGCGCGGTATTATGTTTGATTCAGGCAAACTTTGGTTAGACTTTGATGGCTCTATTTGGGCTGTGCCCTATCAATCAGATGCAGAAAAAACATTACGCGAAGCGCTTATTGAAGAGCAAAAACAAGCTTTACACGAAACCCTTCGCGAATTTACTCAGCCGATACTAACTTGGAAGACAAAAAAGCATTTAATTCGTATTGATGAGTTGGCAGAAAATCAATACCGCTATGCGGCTTGGGATATTGAACAATCAATGCTGGATGAACCAAGATTGGTGATAACAGGGGGCACGTTAAGCTTTGATGGTAGTGGCGGTAACCATTTTTATAACTTCATGAATAACGGCTATCGCTATGTGTGTCATGTTATCGTGCTAGGTACTGAACAATCTCCGGCAGGGCAATTAGAAGTATTTAAAAATAATGTACAGATTTTGTCTGAGCCTGCTTTGGATTTTTAGGTGTTTTTACTTACTTTGAACTACACTTACTTTTTTAAAGGAGTAAGCTATGAGTACAAAATTTTGGATTTTAAGAGCTACTAGAGTTTTCACGCTGGTGGCTATTTTATTGTTTATGGTAGAAATCCTTAAAGGTCACGACACACAAAGCGCATTAAGTTTTGCGTTACTTTGGTCATTTATTGCAACGGCAATTTTTATCGCAACCCGTTTATATCACTCATCAAAAGGGCGGCATTGTGCACTTTGTAATGACACCCCTGATGATAAAAAAGCGAGTTAGCTTAGGTTATTAACAAACACGCCGCCCCATACCAACGCACAAATCGTTAAAGCAATCAGTACGGCTGCGGATCCTAAGTCTTTAGCTAGGCCTGATAATGGATGAATTTCAAGGCCTATTCGGTCTATGGCGGCTTCAATTGCCGTATTGACCACTTCAGCAAACATCACAAATAGCACAGATACAAGCAGCATGATTTTCTCATACAGGGTAATTTGCCAGACAAAAACCACGGCTATGGCAAGGACCAATAGTATCAGCTCTTGTTTAAAAGCAGATTCATGTTTTGCTAACCACGTGAATGCACGTTGGGAATTTTTAAATGCAAGGCGAATACGTTTAATGCCTATGGGTTTGTTAGTGCTATCAAATTGCATAGTATGAAATCTCTATTTCGTTAGCTTTGTTTTGAGCAAGCATACAAAATGTCTTGCTCAGGATTATATTTAGTACTTCCGACATGGGTTAAGCCAAGTAGGGTGTCAAAAATGTTATCGTGCGAAAAAGCATGGTTACGCTGTTGTTCAACACATTGGTTAAAATGGCTATCGGCTAGCTTATTACTCCAAAACAGCATAGGCACTTGAGTTTGCTCTTTTGGCGCTAATGCATATGGAAAACCGTGTAAATACAAACCTTTTTCACCTAACGACTCACCATGATCAGAGACATATAGCAGTGATTTATCATCCGCTTTACTGTCTTTAAGCAAGTTAATTAGTTTACTCAGCACTAAGTCGGTATAAGCAATGGTATTGTCATAGGTGTTTGTGAGTTGCTCGCTGCTACAATTTTGGATATCGCTACGTGGGCAGTCAGGCAAAAATTTAGTGTCTTTTTTTGGGTAGCGGCGATAGTAGGTTGGCCCATGTGAACCAATCATATGTAACACCACTAGTTGGTGTTTCGCATCACTTTTGGCAAGCTTTGCAGCTAACTCTTCAACCAGTACTTCATCAAAACAATAGCGTCCGTCACAAAGTGGGTTGCTCTTTGTAGGTTCTACAGTTTGTGAGTTTACCCGTACGCAAACCCCTTTACAGCTGCTATTGTTATCAATCCACGTTACTTCGACACCACTTCGTTGAATGATATCTAGGGCATTTTCTTGGCTTTGCGCGATGCGAGAATCATAGTGATTGCGGTCTAAGCGCGAGAACATGCAAGGTACAGAAATGGCCGTTGCGGTGCCACATGAACTAACATCACTGAAATATTTAACGCCAAGTTTAGGGGTATATTGATTAGTTGGCTTGTCGTAACCTTGCAGTGAAAAGTTTGCTGCACGGGCTGTTTCACCTACCACCATAATCGTCAGTGAACTTTGTTGCTTAGCTAATAGGTGCGGTGTTTTATCTAAGACTTTAAATGGTAAAGGTGGATAAAAATAATTATCGCGCAGGTACTTAAAGCCCGCAGTATAAAATGCAAAAGGGGTAATGTAGCTGGTTAATTGGCGATTATTTCGCCCTACAGATGCGTAATCTTTATAAAAAGGAACGGCAATAACAGCTACAGCAATAAACGCTGTAACGTTAAGAAGCGCAAAGCTTTTAAGACGAACACGAAAGTTTCCGACAATTTTAAAGCGAGAAAACAAGTAAGCAGGCAGTACGCCTAGCACAGCAATAAAAGCGATAACTTGTACATTAAGGTATGAAAATGCCTCGCCTGAATTTGTTTCTAAGATATTTTGCAGCATGCTTTTATCAAAGATAACACCGTAATTTAAGGTTGCATAAAACAACAACGATGAAACCACGATGCTTGTTAAAAGTACCGGTTTAACAAAGGTGATTAGCGATAACCAACTTAACACCATTGCCGTCATTGCCAATAAGAAAAACGGCACGGTTATTATGAATAACCAGTCGACATGCCCAGGCTTGGCTGCCGCCTCAAACACGTCATATAAAAATAAGCCGTTAAAAGCGATAACTAAATATAAAGACACTAGCCAGACAAATTGGCTGTAGCTAACGTGCCATTTTTTAGTAAAAAGTTGTTTAATTTGCATGCTCATAATCATTCCTCATCGCTACGATTTATTTGGTAAGCGATACAACTGTTCGGTATAAGCTAAATTGCTAAATAAGACGTGCGCTAATGCTTTTTTGGCAAGCTCAACGCTGCTATCTGTGTTATCGATGGCTACTTGCGTTTTACTTGCAGGGTCATAGCGCCAATAGCTCACTTTTTGGTTTGGCATCAGGATCACGGCTTCACCATTTTCTACGTAAGCAAAGTTGTCGTAGTACTGCATCATGGCGCGCTCAACAGGGTATTGTTTCGTTAAATCATAACCAAGCATAGGGGTTGCTTGCTCAACGCCTAATAACGACAACAAAGTAACAGGTAAATCAATTTGGCTGACTAAGCGAGTATCGCGCTTTGCATCCATATCACTATTAAGGATCACAGCAGGGATGTGGAATGATTTAAGCGGCACAGGCTCTGAGCCAAACACCCGTACATCATGATCAGCAACCACTAAAAATACCGTGTCTTGCCAGTAATCTTGCGTTTTTGCCTTCGCGATGAATTTACCAAGAGCATAATCAGCATATTTGATTGCTAGATCGCGTTTGTAGTTTTCTGGGTCGTGGCCTTCAGGCAGTGTTACTTTACCTTCTGGAATATCGAATGGATCGTGGTTACTTGAGGTAAACACAAGGCTGAAAAATGGTTTGCCCGATTTATTTAGCTCGTTTAGCTCTTTATCAGCTTGATTGAACAAGTCTTCGTCGCTTGCTCCCCACGACGAAATAAACTCAGGGTTTTGCATGTCATTAATATCTACAATATCGCTAAAACCATTGCCTAAGAAAAAGCTTTTCATATTATCGAAATGACTTTCACCGCCGTAAATAAACTGGGTGGTATAACCTGTTCGGCTTAATACATCAGCAAGTGAGAAAAAGTTACGCTGAGATTTAGAAAGTTTGACCACCGAGCGCGAAGGTGATGGGGTAAACCCAGTTGTTACCGCTTCGATACCGCGCACTGAGCGTGTGCCAGTGGCATATAAGTTATCAAACCCCCAGCCTTGTTGATAAAGCTTATCTAGTTCAGGAGTCACGCCAATGCCACCTAATTCACCAACAAAGCGTGCGCCTAAGCTTTCTTCTAAAATGATCACTAAATTCTTTTGTTTGCCGGTGTTAAAAGGCTGGTTGTTAGCAAGAGTAGGTATACTCTCAGTGATAAATTGCTGTTTATAGGCGGCTTGCTTGACTGTTTGTAAAATTTCATCACGTGGCATGGTGCCATACAAGCTACTGGCATTTTTTTCATTGCCCATATTTTTAATAGCAAATGCGACACTGTAAGTTGAATTAAGGGCCAAGGAGTTAACCAGCGAGTCACTTGAAAAGTACACTAACGCAGGGTTTAACGGGCGATGACTTACAGTACCTCTTGCGCTAATTAAACAAACTAATAAGGTGGTAACGAGTATTACAACTTGGCTAACCTTTTTAGTGTTTTGTTGTTTACTAAATGCTGCGCTTATAAAGCGATACGCAAACACACAACTTAATGTTGCAATAATCAAGCTGCTTATCATAGCCAGCAGATGGCCATTTAACAGCATAGAGAATACTTCTTGAGGGTAGTCTAGGTATTCGACAAATAAACGATTTGGTCGTACATCGTACTGGGTAATAAACGCGGGTGTCGAAGCCTCAACAACCACGATTAAAGTCACAACTATGCTGCTATAAAGAGTAAAAACATGCTGAAAAAAAGCAGTTTTGCTGCGCAAAAGCACATCAGCGAGTAACATTAAAACAGCCAAGGCTGACAAGTAACCTAAGCTGCTTAAGTCAACTCTTAAGCCGCCAAATAAAACGGCTAGGCTATCGCCATCAGCTAACCTTTGGTTTTGCCATACTAGCAAAGCTATTCTCGACAGTATAAATACTGACATTAAAATTAATGAAAAACGGAACAAAGGTTTTAAAACAGAGAGTTTTGCTGTCATAGTCATACTTACTTAATCGAAACTACGGCAATAGTAGGAAGCAAAACTTAAGAAATCCTTATGGTAATCTTAATATTTTCTAAACTAGAAAAACTTCAGTAAATCTTAAGTGAATCTTAAGATTCAAAGCGTAACCTGATGACGTAAAAGTGTTTTTACCTATTTGAGTAACATATGAAATTGTTAATTATTGAAGATTCAGTGTCATTAAGACGTAGTCTACGAATTGGCCTTGAAAACCTAGGTTTTACCATTGATGAAACTGGCGATGGTGCTGAAGGACTTAGTATGGCAATGACAGGAGATTACGAATTAATCATACTCGACATTATGTTACCCAGCATTGATGGTATTACCTTATTACAAACAATTAGAGCAAAGCAGCTCGATGTGCGTGTGCTGATTTTATCTGCCAAGCAAGAGCCTGAAGACAAAGTGAAAGGGCTGCTGACAGGGGCCGATGACTACCTAACAAAACCATTTTCGTTTGATGAGCTTCATGCAAGGTTATTAAACTTGATGCGTCGCGGTGGCTTGAAAACAATCAGTGACGTGATAAGCATAGATAACCTGTCTTTGAACTTACAATTAAAACTGTTGCAAGTCGGTGACACTGTCATCGACCTTACACCCAACGAATACAAAATTGTTGAGTGCTTATTTAGCAATCAAAATAAAGTGATTACATCAGAAAAGTTAAGTACTTATATTGCTGGGCAATATGACTTGGTTTCGAAAAACTCTATTGAGGCGCATTTATCATCGGCACGTAAAAAGGTTAGAGCAGCAGGTGGCGAGTTACCTATTCAAACTAAGCGTGGTTTTGGTTATATCATTCAAGGAAAATAATGAAATCAATTCGCAGTAAGTTGGTTGTTACTCTTTCGATAGCAATAACAGGGCTTGTATTAAGTATATTATTAGCAACGGACATCGCTGTTGATAGCTGGGTTGATAATGAATTTAATCGAGGCTTACATTCTAAAGCTGGCATGCTGATGACGCTGGTTCATGAAGATGAAGAAGGGTTGGCTTTTAATTTCTCGAGTGAATTTATGCCAGAGTTTGATGGGCAGCTTGAGCCTGAGTATTTTCAGATGTGGACTGAGGAGGGGGTGTTTACACGCTCACAAAGCCTTAATTTATTTGCGTTGAAGAACCTTAAGTTTGAAGAGTTAAAATTGGGTGAAACGAAAATAATGAGCACCCAGCTACCGGATGGTCGTGATGGACGAATCATTTATACTCGTTTTCAGCCGCAACTTGACTCGCACTCACATAGGAATTTTTATGATGGAGTGAGTAGACCACATCACAGCACGCTTACTTTGGCCTATGCCGCGTCTTCTGAAGAAGTTGATTTTATTTTGTGGTTAATTGACGTTATTTTTATTGTTACCACAGTGACCGTCATTGTGTTTATTCGGCTTTTTGTACGTAAATCGGTCGACAGCTCGCTAGCACCACTCAATAAATTAAATCGTGATATAAGTAAGCTCAGTATCGCTGATAAAAACGCAATAATTGTTGTTAAAGAACCAGTTAAAGAGCTGCAGCCGATTGTAAATAGCTTAAATGCCTTTATTCAAGAAAATAGGCAGCTTTACTTTCGCGAAAAACGTTTAACCTCAGACATCGCTCATGAACTAAAAACCCCTATTGCTGAGCTAATCAACATGACCGAAGTGGCAATTCGTTTTCCTGATGAAAAAGAATTTGAAGCCGATTTTAAACCCGAGGTACTAAAAATTAGCCAACGGTTAAAAAGCATTGTGTCGAACTTATTGCTACTGCATAAATACAGCAATGAAGCACTCCCAAAACAAGACGCTTGTGATTTAAATCAGGTCATAATGCGCATCTTAGAAAAGTGCGATTTAGAGCGAGTTGAATTTGCACTTCAAGAAGATATACCGGCGATTGTTAGTAATCTATTTGCACTTGAATCAATCATCACCAACCTTGTCAATAACGCTAAACAATATAGCCCAGAAAAGAGCGTAGTGATTGTAAGTACGCAGTTGAATGACGAGGGTAAGTTGCAATTCTCTGTTACTAATGAATTAAAAGTATCCTTAACAGATGAAGATATTAGCCAGTTATTTGATCCACTATGGCAAAAAGACAGTGCCAGAACGTCTAATGATAACTTCGGTTTAGGTTTATCAATTGCCAAGGCGTTAAGTCGAGCAATTGGTGCAGAGCTTCATGTTTCGTTAAGTGGGCAAAACATAATCTTTAGTTTGATTATTGCTTAAGGTTTTGCAGCTAATTATTTTATGTGCAAAACTGTTCGTACTAACATGTAATAAAAAACAACAATAAGGAACAACACAATGGGAAAAATTATAGGGATTGCTTTAATTGTTATTGGTGTAGCACTCGCGGTTTGGGGTTACAACGTGTATGACTCGGCGAGTGCGCAAATTAGCCGAACTTTTAGCGGCGATACGCCGATTGAAGCTTGGTTAGGTATGGTGGGTGGCGCAATTTGCGCGGTTGTCGGTATTTTAAAAGTTAAATAGCCTCAAATATTGAAATCGCTCAGCTAATACCTGATACTGTAATTATATACAGTATCAGGTTTGGCTATGAAAACACAATTACCAGCAAAATATTATTTAAGTCACTTCTTTGAGCTTGCTGAGTTTATTCAATCTCAGTGCAGGCATCTGCTTTTAGCAGAGCAGCAGCAATTTCTTAAAAAACTCCTTCAACTTGATGAGCAAAGCTTGTGTACTTTGCTGCGTATTTATTCTCGTAAGCCAAAAATTGTCGCATTGTCATCATTAAATTATGAAGAGATCCCTAATCTTCACGGTGCTATTTTTAAGTTAAAACAACAAGGACTGGTAGCGCATCCTAACAACGACGAATTAGATCTATTGCTTGAACATTTAACAAAGCCAACCCTGTTAACCTTATTAGCAAACGATGCGTTAATGGCGACTCAAGCTGATTACAAAAAATCAGCCAGCAAACAGAGCTTAACCCAACTGTGTAAACAACATATCGATCGTAGCCACGCTGATTTAGAGGCATTGTTTAGTCAGTTTGTAGTTAATAGCCGAGACCAATATTATGAATATTTTGAGTTTTTATACAGTGGCCGACTGAGTGGCGGCGATATAAATCATCAAAACCGATTTGTGATGCGAGACTTAGGAATTGCAAAAGTGCGTAGCGATGTCAGCGAGAGCTTATCGCGTTTTCAAACGCTAGCCGAGGCACAAACACATTATCAATTAAACCAATTACGCATGCAGTTTAAGCAAAGCGAGTCACAAACACAGTATCAAAACTTAGCCCAAGCGCTTTTAGCTATCAGCTGTGAAGATGAACTAGCCCAGAGTATTAAAAATAAGTTACTTATTCGCCTATACAAACAACTCAAAGAGCATAACTTAGCATTTGCATTTGAGTTACTTGAGCACTGTGAAGGCAGCAGTGAAGCGCAAGAGCTGGCAATTCGCCAGCGTTATAAGCAAGGAGATAAAGACTGGGTTGAGCAAAAGCTTGAAAGTATTATTCAAGACCCACTTGATGATGGCATTTTGTATTTTGCTGAAGATTTTTTACAGCGTAAATATAACAAGCAACAACGTTCACGCTTAACACAAATGCTCATGGATACAGAGCATCAATTAGAGATTGATGATATTTACCGTGGCGATGTAGAGCAAGGAGTGTGCGAGCACTATCAACAGCTAGGTAACACGGTATTTTTTACTGAGAATAATCTTTGGTTGAGCTTCTTTACCTTAACGTTTTGGCAAGAACTCTTTATAGATACAGCGCACCCGCCGTGTAATGAATTTGATATTTACCCAAAGGTGTTGCAGGCTGATTGCTTTTACACTTTGCAACAAACACAAATTGAGCAAAAGCTTGCAAATTTCACTAGCAATGAAGCCTTGTATAAACATGTCTGCAAAAATGCAGGACAGTTTTACGAAACACCTAATGGTGTTTTTATGTGGCATAGCGATATTTTAGAACCGCTAGAGGTATTAATAAAACACAGCCCGCTTGCAAATTTAAAAGCGCATTTATTACAAATGTCAAAAACCTTTAAGCAGCTAAAAGACGGCTATCCAGACTTGATGGTCCTAAAAGGTGATAAGCTCACCTTTGAAGAAGTAAAAGCCCCTGGCGACAAACTAAGACGTAACCAACTTGTCAGTATTGAGGTGTTAAAACAGCAGGGCTTTGCAGTAAATATCGTTGCAGTAAATTGGTTTAATGATCCGAACCATATTTATAGTGTCGTTGATATAGAAACCACGGGTGGCGTACAAGGTAATAATAAAATCACCGAAATTGCAGTTGTGCAGTTACAAGCGGGCGAAGTGATAAAGCAATGGGCAAGTTTAATCAATCCTGAGCGAAGTATTCCTGCCTTTATCACTAAGCTAACAGGGATTAATGCTGCGATGGTGCGTGATGCTCCTCGCTTTGAAGAGGTTGCCGATACACTGCGTTCACTTTTAAAAGGCAGTGTTTTTGTTGCCCATAATGTGAATTTTGATTACGGTTTTATTCGCAAAGAATACAATGCAATCGGGCAGGGCTTTAAAATGCCAAAGCTTTGTACAGTGGTTGAATCGCGCAAAGCATTTCCA
The DNA here is from genome assembly GCF_051235485.1 of Pseudoalteromonas nanhaiensis. Taxonomy (NCBI): domain Bacteria; kingdom Pseudomonadati; phylum Pseudomonadota; class Gammaproteobacteria; order Alteromonadales; family Pseudoalteromonadaceae; genus Pseudoalteromonas; species Pseudoalteromonas nanhaiensis. The sequence continues at coordinate 20,009 of NZ_JBPNYQ010000014.1, forward strand.
AAGCTTAAGTCTTATTCACTCGGTAATTTAGCGGCACATTTTGAATTGAATTTAACTAATCATCACCGAGCATTAGCCGATGCGACTGCCACTGCAGAGCTGCTAAAACTTATCCAACAAACACAATCAAAAAAGGCGAGTTAATCTCGCCTTTTAAACGTAAACGTAAACGTTATGGTTATTCGTACTCGATAGGGTCGGTAACGTTATTTAATGCGAAAGCTTCTAAGCGTTCTTGGCAGGCACCACATTTGCCACAGGCTTTGTCGCGGCCGTTGTAACAGGTCCATGTTTGGCTGTAATCAAGACCCATTTTTAAACCGTCTGTCAAAATGTCGATTTTGGTATTGTTTAAGTACGGGCTGAAAATCTCAACAGCGTCGTAATTAGCAATACGGCAAACATCATCCATTTTTTGCACAAACTCAGGGCGACAATCAGGATAAATAGCATGATCGCCTGAGTGCGCACCGTAATAAACTTTGCTGGCTTTTAAAGAAACCGCATAACCCACAGCCAGTGAAAGTAAGATCATGTTGCGGTTAGGCACAATTGTGCTCTTCATACTTTCTTCTTCGTAGTGACCTTCTGGCACGTCAATATCGTCGGTCAGTGATGAACCACCAATCAATTGGTTGATCGCTGAAATATCAACAATTTTATGTGGAACACCTAATTTTTCACATACTTGAGCGGCAACTTTAAGCTCTTTAACATGACGCTGGCCGTAGTCGAACGACAGGGCATACACTTCGTGGCCTTGTTGCAGGGCTTTATTTAATACGGTAAACGAGTCCATACCGCCGGAATAAATAACAACTACTTTTTGCGTCATAACTGTTTTGCTCTTACTTTTGATAGAGGTTTACTTCAGGGCGCGATATACTACACGGCTCGGGCCTAAATAACAATTTTTGCCAGTGTTTTTGGTTTATCTGATGGTATGTATTTTATACCGTCGTGTCGTAAGTGAGATGTCTTTTGTACAAAATTAACGAAGTGTTTGAAACAATTCAAGGTGAAGCAAGTTTTACGGGTACACCTTCAATCTTTTTACGTTTACAAGGCTGCCCTGTAGGCTGTGCTTGGTGTGATACGAAGCAAACATGGGATGTTGATAATGTATATAAAGTGTCTCTTGATGACACGGTCGAGAAAAAAGCGGATTCTGATCATTGGGCAGAAGCATCAGCAGAGCAAGTATTAGCATTATTTAAAGAACGTGGCTATAACGCTAAACATGTGGTTATCACCGGGGGTGAGCCATGCATGTACGACCTAAACCCAGTGTGTGAACTATTACATGCAAATGGTTACTCGACGCAAATTGAAACCAGCGGCACATTTGAGATTTTAGCGCCTGAGCAAACATGGGTGACCGTATCACCAAAGATTAATATGCGTGGTGGCTATAAAGTACTGCGCAGTGCGATGCAGCGTGCTGACGAAATAAAACACCCTGTTGCAATGCAAAAGCATGTTGAAGAGCTTGAAGACTTATTCTTAAAAACGGGTGTGAATCCACGTTTAGTGTACCTTCAACCAATTAGTCAAAAGCAGTCAGCGACCAAACTTGCTATTGAAACATGTATTGAGAAAAATTGGCGTTTATCAGTTCAGGTGCATAAATACTTAGGGATTAGTTAGCCTGCTGATGTACTGATTTAAGATGCGTGTTGTGCTCTGTAGAATATATCTTTGAGAGGGCACGCTCTACTCTTTAGTCAGTTGTTCATTCATTAATATTCAATGGATAATGAGTAACTTAGCTAAATCAATTTTTCCGATTGGTGATATCGATATTTCCGATTGTTCATTTCTCTGTAACCTCTTTAAACTATCTTACAAAATATCAGTGCTTACTCTTGGTTTTTAGTTTTTTGGAACCATATAAAGGTAAGTATTGCTTATGCAATTGGAAATAAACTCAAATATTTGGAGATAAAAATGGGTGTATTAGTTGGCCGTCAGGCACCAGACTTTACTGCAGCAGCTGTTCTAGGTAACGGTGAAATCGTTGAAAACTTCAACCTAAAAGAAACTATCAAAGGTAAAAAAGCAGTTATCTTCTTTTACCCGTTAGACTTCACTTTCGTTTGTCCTTCAGAGTTAATCGCTTTCGACAAGCGTTTTGAAGAGTTCCAAAAGCGTGGCGTTGAAGTAATCGGTGTTTCTATCGATTCACAATTCTCACACAATGCATGGCGTAACACTGCCGTTGCTGACGGTGGTATTGGTCAAGTTAAATATGCACTAGTTGCAGACGTTAAACACGAAATCTGTAAAGCATACGACGTTGAGCACCCAGAAGCTGGTGTTGCTTTCCGTGGTTCTTTCCTAATCGACGAAGAAGGTAACGTACGTCACCAAGTAGTTAACGACCTTCCACTAGGCCGTAACATCGACGAAATGATCCGCATGGTTGACGCGCTAGCGTTCCACAGCGAGCACGGTGAAGTATGTCCGGCAGGTTGGACTGAAGGTAAAAAAGGTATGGATGCAAGCCCTGAAGGTGTTGCTAAATTCCTTTCTGAAAACGAAGGCGACCTATAATTTAGGCCTTTGTTAGCGAATTAAAAAACCCGCCAATTGGCGGGTTTTTGTTTTTAAGCTCAACGAGATTAATTAAAGCGCATTGTTAGCTTAGTATAGAAATAACGACCACGTGGGTTATGTACGCTCGATACATAGCCATATAAGTCGCCATCACCATCGCCGATCGCGAACGGAGGATCTTCATCAAATACGTTATTCACACCCACAGATAGTTTGATTTTATCTGAGAAGTTATACGCAGTTTGTAAATCAACCAGTGTTTGCGAATCAACCATACGTGATGTGTTGCTATCAAAGTCTAAGTTTCCATCAAAGTCGATGTCTGGTGTATCTTCAAACTCGCCTGTGTAGCTAACGTTCACATTGGTATTGAAGTCACCCATTTCCCAATTTGTTGAGAAAATCCAACGGTTTTCAGGGTAACGGTACTCGCCTGTGTAATCGCGACCATCTTTTTTAAATTCGTTTTGGTATGCCCATTCTAAATTGAATTTTAAGAAGCCGTAATCGTTCATAGCATGAGTGTAGTTTGCCGACACATCAACACCCGATACTTCTTGCGATGAAACGTTTTCAAAGGTGCTGTAAACTTTTTGGATTACACCTAAACTTTGACCATTTTGTGGTGCTAAACGCACACACACAGTGCTGTTTTGATCGTTACAGTTGTTATCATAGATAGGGCCGAACTCTTGTTCGTCTATCTTATTATCTTGTGTAATGCTCCATACATCGATCCCAAAGCCAAACTCAGCGGTTGGTGCCCAAATGAAGCCCACGTTCCATGACTCTGATTCTTCAGCTTCAAGGTTCGGGTTACCCGCAAATTGGATATTGTAATCTAGAGCATTACAATCCTGTCCCGTTGCCTGGCAACGATAAGTATCTACAAAGAACTGACTTTCTTCAGATGGACCTAAACCAATCTGTGCCAGTGAAGGAGCACGGAAACCTTGAGCCCAAGAACCACGCACAGTAATTGAATCTGTTGGTGCCCAGCGCACAGCTACTTTAGGGTTTGTTGTTGAACCAAAGTCACTGTAATCATCGTAACGACCTGCTAATTGCAGCTCTAAGTTTTCTGCTAACGGAATTGAAAACTCAATATAAGCAGCATACTGATCGCGCTCTGCTGCAGCTGATACAGACTCAGTACCAAAGATTAACCCGCGTTGGAATTGGTCATCTGGAATATCGCTCACATCTTCTTCACGGTATTCAATACCTGCAGCCATCATCACTACATCATCGCCAAAGCTAAATGCTTCACCACTGATATTTGCATCAAATGATGTCATGTGAGATTCGCCGCGGCGAACTAAGCTTGTGGTAATTCGATCAATAACTGCTTGGTCATTATAGGTGCCACCGAATGGGTTATAGTTACCTGCGTCAATTTCTTGTTGTAAGAAATCAGTGCGCACCCAACCTTGGCTTCTATCACCTGTTTGCATTGATTTACTACGGCCTTTTTGAACTGCCGCTTCCCAGCTCCAGTCACTGATCTCACCTCTTAAACCAGCAACAAAACGTAACGTATCTGACTCAATGTCCCATTGACGAGGGCCTGCATCTACCGTTCTGTAGCGACCAATCTCGATATCTTGGCCAAATGGGTTATTTGGGTGACTTGCTGGCACTGTTAAGCCTGCATCTTCATCAAGAGGGGTAGGGGCACCAGCTGCTTGCGATGTATTATGTTGTACAGCCACTTCTAAGAAAGCTGAAATACCGTTATCAAAGTTGTATTCAAACTGTGATATAGCACCAACACGCTCTGACGCCGGAGTTACATAACCAAATGGACCGTAGTCAAATAAACAGCTCCCACTTGCTGTGGCATTTTCTGCCGGGCATGCAGGGTCAATTGTTTTTTCGCCATCTACGTAAAAGTAGCCAGGGAAGCCACGCGATGAACGAAAATCCATGCCGCCATAAGGTTCTTGATTTGCAGTACCTAAGCGACCCATTTCATCAGAAGACAGCGCTGTGTTGTTAAAGTAGTCAATAATGATTGACGCACTGCTTTTTTCAGTACTCGTACCCCAAACTAGGCTTGCCGTTTTCTCTTCGTAGTTAGGACCATCAGTACCGCCGTAACCTAGGTTTACTTCCAGACCATTGATATCTTTCTTTAAGATGATATTAACTACACCTGCAACTGCATCAGAACCATAAATTGCTGATGCGCCATCCTTTAAAATATCGATACGCTCAATAGCAGAGACTGGGATTGAGTTGATATCAACAAATGAATTGGTAATGCTTTCTGCAAAGGCACTAATAGATACACGGCGGCCATTAATTAGTACCAGTGTTGCATCTGAACCTAAGCCACGAAGACTCACTGCAGCGGCACCATTTGCTGTTGAGTCTTGGTTATTACCGCGCGTAGAGAAAGTTCCATTACCTGCAACTGGCATACGCTCCAATAGTTGCTGTAGATTGTCGTAACCCATATTGTCGATATCAGCACGACTAATAGATTGTACCGGTGAAGGGCCTTCAATATCAGAGCGCTTAATGCGAGAACCTGTAACTTCAATACGCTCGACCTTTTCAGCTCCATCTGATTGTGCGGCAACAGACATAAAACTTGTGCCACTTAACGCTGCAATTGTAAATGCATAGAGAGGTCGCTGTATAAAGCGGTGGGTGTTCTTCATAAATTTCAATCCTTGTTTAATTGTGAAAGTATTGTGAAAATATCACAGTAAAGATTGATATCATGTAAATGATATTGTTTGAAATAGCAAAAAAGTATGGGTTTTTAGAAAGGGTATTGATTTATTTGTAAAAAGCGAGAGTTTATAAGGGATAGGAGCCTAACCTTAAGTTAGGCTCAAAGAGCAGAATTATGCTTTATGTTTCATTAGGCGTTCTTTTTCACGCGCCCAATCTTTGTTTTTTCCGTCTTCGCGTTTGTCGTGCATCTTTTTACCTTTAGCAAGGTGGAACTCCAACTTCACCCAGCATTTTTTCCAGTACATTGCAGTTGCGATTAAAGAAAACCCATCGCGTTCTGTGGCACCGATAAGACGATCGATTTCACGCTTATTTAAAAGTAACTTACGATAACGAAGAGGATCGCAAATCACGTGAGTAGAAGCACTATTGAGTGGCTGAATTTGACTGCCAAGTAAAAATGCTTCGCCGTTTTTAATATGAATATAAGTCTCAGAGATGTTTACTTTACCAGCTCGGATACTTTTTACTTCCCAGCCCTGTAGTTCAACCCCTGCTTCGAACTTATCGTGTAAAAAATACTCATGGCGCGCTTTTTTGTTAAGCGCGATGGTATTACTTGTCGATTTAGATGATTTTTTCTTAGCCATAGTGGTTCATATTATACGTAAAAACAGCGTTTTTACATCGCTTTTTTAAGGCTTTGCATAAATTTTCACGCTACTAAAATTTGGGGAAATAGCCAAAGCTTGCTAAAATTCGCCGACACAGTTGGGAGTGAATATGCCGCAGATAGAAAAAAGTGCGCTGGTAATGTACAGCAGTAAAGAAATGTTTGATCTTGTGAACGATGTAGATGCGTACCCAGAGTTTTTGCCGCATTGCTCTGATGCGAAGATAATTGCACAACAAACCAGCGGCATGACAGCCAGCTTAGAGATCTCGAAAGCAGGTTTGAAAAAGTGGTTCACCACCGAAAATACCTTTATTGATGAGCAAACGGTTACGCTACGCTTAGTGGATGGGCCGTTTAAAAAGCTACAGGGTAAATGGCAGTTTTTACCTCTAGATGAGCAAGCATGCAAAGTGCACTTACATTTAGAGTTTGAATTTGCCAGTAAACTAATTGAGCTTGCTTTTGGTAAAATATTTAACGAAGTTGCTAAAAATATGGTGAATGCGTTTACTCAGCGCGCGAAAACTGTTTACGGAGCACGCACATGATTACTGTTGAAGTTGTATATGCGCTACCTACCACAGCGACAAGTTTACTTGTTGAAGTACCGGTAGGGACTAGTGCAGAGCAGGCGGTGATAAAGTCAGGTATTTTTGACAAATGTCCTGAAATCGATGCTAACAATTTAACATTAGGGATCTGGAATCGGACCTGCAAATTAAATCAGCAGGTTAAGGATGGCGACAGAATAGAGATTTATCGCCCATTAATTGCAGATCCAAAAGATGCACGCAGACGCCGAGCAGAAAAAGCAAAAGAAGAAGGCCGAGCAAACAAAGTAACGGGCGGTCGCCCTTTAAATAAAGCATAACAAAAAGGGTAGCTAAGCTACCCTTTTTGTTAAGTGTGATTCGTTACTCTTGCTCGAGCGGTGTATTGAATTCACTTGGCTGTTCATAATCACCTGAAAGTGAAACCAGTTTATCGTTTTCAAAGTTAAGCGTTAGTGATTTACGCTGTTCGTTACTACGACCAATATTAAATACATAAAGATAATGCCATGTATTATTGTCGAATGAATCTTCAGCTACTGGTTTACCAAGTACATAAAGAACTTGTTCGCGTGTCATATTGACGCGAAGTTTATCAACGTCAGATTGCTCTAAAAAGTTACCTTGTGGAATATTGATACGGTAAACCCAGCTTGAACACCCTGCTGTAGCACTTAAAGTAAGGGTAAGTACTAACCAAAAAGAAAAAGTTTTAAACGACTGCATTATTTGTTTGAATCCTTATTTTTTATACACTGCATGATACCGATTAGTCACAGAAGGTAAAACCCTTTTCAGTAATTGTTTTTACTGAAATGCGATTAACAATCACGAGGCATAAATTTGACCACAGATAATACAGAAAGTTTACCCGATCCAATAAAAAACAGCGATAACTCAGATGCTTCATGGCATTTGTATATTGTTCAGACTCGTTTAGGGCATTGGTATACGGGGATCAGTACCAATGTGCAAAAACGTTTTGAAGCCCACCAAGCTGGCAAAGGTGCGAAAAATTTAAAAGGCAAAGGGCCGCTTAAATTAATTTACCAACAACAAGTGGGTAGTCGCAGTGAGGCAAGTAAATTGGAGTGTCGCGTAAAAAAGCTCACTAAGGCGCAAAAAATACAGTTTGTAGCCACATCTAAATTACCTATTAAGTTAGTCGGTTAGCTTGTCCATAAATTCAGCTATTTTTTGAATAGCGTGTTCATATAAATCGAAATTGATGTGTGCAATTGTATCAGTGCTTTGATGATGGTGCTTATCGTGACCCATACCAAAGTAAATATAAGGAATGTCAGCTTTAGCAAAAGAGTAGTGGTCACTTGCCTTAAGCCAGTTAACTTTTAAATCAAACAAACGGTTTAAATAGTGCGAAGAACTTGTTGCTACAAACCGTATTTTCTCGTCAGACAGTGAGTTTATGGCGTTTTTGTACTGCGATTGATGATTTAAAAATGCGATCATACGCGGTTTGTGCTGATTAACCACCAACATGTCTAAGTTAATGTTCAGCTTTACGTTGCTAGGATTTAATGTAGAAACGAAGTAATCACTACCATGTAAGCCATTTTCTTCTGCATCTGTAGCAACAAACACAAGCTTATATGGGGATGTTTTCTCAGCAAAAATGGCTGCTATATAGAGAAGGGCTGCAACACCACTGGCATTATCATTAGCGCCAGGGTAAAGACGACTGCCTTGTAAACCTAAGTGATCGTAATGTGCGGTTAACACGATTAATTTGCACGATTGGCAGCTGTTTGGCTGAACGGCAATAATGTTACTAGCTTGGGGTTGCTGGTAAAAGGTGCCTGAGTAGTGAAAGTCTTGGCGTTGAATTTGATAACCAAGGTCACTAAATCGCTGGGTAATATATTCTGCAGCCCGCTTAGCACCAACAGTATTCGTTTTTCGGCCATAAAACTCTTTTGAAGTAAGAGTCGCTATATCGTGTTCAAGCTGTTTCTGTGAGCTTGCATTGACTTGAAAACAGCAAAAGTAAATTAAACTAGTCGTGATAAGACAGTTTTGCAGTATGTGAACGAAGCGCGCGTAGCTTGCTTTCATAGCGTTTTTTATCTTCCTCAAAGTCAGCTTTATCGTTAGCCATGGTTAAATATTTTTTAGCCAGTTTTAAATCGCCAAGTTGATAATAAGTTCGTGCTAAACCAAAATCGGTATCATGTAATTTTGGGTCAAGCTCACGGGCTTTTCTGTAATGCTTGATAGCATCTCTATAGCGTTTTGTTGTATAGGCATCATTGCCAAGCGAAATATGATAATACGGGTTTGCTTGGCGTTTTTTGTCGAGCATAGCTAAAATTTCGCGACCTTGCTGTACTCTGCCAGTTAAATTATAAAGCCGAGCTAAATTGCCAAGAGCAGTGTTGTTGTCTGAGTTTAAGGTGATTGCATATTGATACGCTGTTTCTGCACGCTGAAAATCATTGTTAAGCCTAAAAAGTACCCCAAGATTTCCCCATGCACCAGAGTATTTATAGTCCGCATTAATCGCAGCTAAATAATAACTGTAAGCAAGGTCATAGTCATTTTTCAGCATTGCTGAAACACCTTTGTTGTTGTAGAACATTGCGGTGATTCGGGCTTTATTAATGTTAGTCGTTCTAAATGCTTCTTGGCGACTATTCGGATCAAAGTCGATAATAATTGCCCGTTCTTGTGGGTAAATCACCTTATGATTTACGGATGCTTTGTTGCTTTCTTTTACTTTTAAGTTTATGTGGCCTGTTAGCAAATTAAAGCCGTTATTGAGGGCCCAATATTCAGGTATATGAACTTGTTGAAATTGCCCTTCGAGTCCGAGGTGCTCAGCTAAGCTGTAGGCTAATATTGATAGCGATAAACAGTTTGCATTTAAATTGGCATAGCTTTGACCTGCCGTAAGTGTTGCACCTGATTGATATGAAAGTGACGAGTCTCCATTTTTAAGCAAAAAATAAAGTAACTTTTTGGCATTTTGTAACGTTCGAGCTTCTTTAGGAAAGGCAGTGTTGAGCTGCTCTTTAATTTGAGGGGTCAATGCAAATATCTGCTCTTGGCTTTCGACCTCAGATACAATGAATTCGTTGGCTTGTGTTAACGACAGCGGTGGGGGAACTAAGTTAGTTTGTGTACTATTGCAAGCGGTTAAAAAACTTAGACTCGATATTAAAGCAACGGTAATTGTTTTCATCTGACCCTCTAAATTCATGGCCTAATACTATTTAAGTATAGGCCGTGAATAAAAAAGGGTCAGTGTTATCTGTTACAAAACATGTCAGCGTTTATCAAATGTAGCAACAAGGTCATCTAAGGTTTGTGCGCTACTTGCTAAATCTTTAATCGCTTGCTCTGTATCAATTTGCTCACGCATCACAGTATCGCTGATATCACTGATTTGCTCAATGTTGCGGCCTACATCAGCTACCACGTTACTTTGCTCTTCGGTAGCGGTCGCAATGAGTGTTGCCATATCATTGATTTCATTAGCTGCATCATTAATGGCATTGAGTAATTCTACTGAACTTTGCATTGCTTCAACGCTAACCTGAGCCTGTGATTTCGAGTGATTTATATGATTTACCACTGAGTCAGAGGTACTACTTAGTTCACTGATCATGGTTTGAATTTCAGTTGTTGATTGTGAAGTTCGGTTTGCAAGTGCTCTTACTTCATCTGCCACAACAGCAAAACCACGGCCATGCTCACCAGCTCGTGCGGATTCAATAGCCGCATTAAGAGCCAGTAAATTTGTTTGCTCTGAAATACCTCTGATTGAGTCAACGATACTGGCAATGGCTTGTGTTTTATGTGCCAGCTCATTCACTTGCTCTGTAATATTATCGATATCGGTCGCCAGTTCTATTATCGCTTCTTTACTTTGTGTGACCTGAGTGTGGCTTTGCTTAGTATTATCTTTGCTGCTTTGTGTTAACTTGGCAGTATTTGCAGCACTTGAGGCTATCTCTTGCACGGTAGCGCCCATTTCATTAATAGCAGCAGCAACAGAAATAGTTTGCTCTTTTTGATTATCAAGCGCTTCAGAGTTCTTTTGCGCTTGTTTAAAAACATGAGAGGCACTTTGTCTTATTTCGCTACTTTCTTGTGCAACTTGGCTGATTGCTGTTTCTATCTTAGAAATAAATTGATTGAAACCAGCTGATAAATTAGCAAGTTCAGGCTGCTCTGAGTCAGGTAGTCGGTACGCTAAATTAGCATCACCTGAGCCTAAACGAGTAAACAGTTCAGCCATTTTTGAAAGAGGAGATGACAGTGTGCGTGCTAATAATAAGCCTGCAAAGCTCGCTATCAGTGCAATAACAATAGCAAAGCTTATAATTTGCCATTGTAAAACTTGAATGCTCGAAAATACTTCATGTTTTGGTACCTGAGCGATAACAAATAGATCTGTATTTTTGATTGGACTTGCAGCAACTAAAGTGGCTTCACCATTAAGCTCGATTTCTTGTAGGTTGAAGTCTTGGTTTGTTAAGAGTGTGTTTGTAATACCCGGCGAGTAGATACTATCAAGTTTTGCTTTCGCGACTTTATCAGCATCTTTATGCAGCTGGATTAACCCATTTTTGTCAGCTAAAAATACAAACCCAGTTTCTTCGATTTGGAAGCGCTTTAGCATTGCCTGCATATCGTCAATGCTTTTTGCAAGGCCGGCTAAACCAATGCCATTGGTTTGCTGGTGGTTTACAAACATTTTCACATCAGTTGGTGATTCTTGATAGATACTAATAGAAAACGGCTGTGTTGTGTTAGTAAACGCAAAAAACCAACCATCTTGATCTTTAGTTAAAACTCGCAAGAAACCGTCTTGATTCCAGTATTGTGCCGTTTCACGATTAGCCCAAGAAGCGGTTGCTAAATCGTATTGCTTAACAAGGCGGTTAAGCTCTTTTAGCAGTGTTTTATCATCAGTATTGCCTGAACGCGCCCACTCTAATACAAATTCGTTACTAGAGAGTTGCTCAGCGGCGCTGATCATTTGATTTATATCGTGAGTAATATAATTATCAATTGCTTGCAGCTTGCTAGGTAGCTCAGATTCAATCATTCGTTGTTCGATGATTTGTTTTGCACTGTATAGAGCTGTTGCGCCAATGAGAGCGGCAACAATTAATGCAATTGCACTGCCTAGCAGTGTTATCTTTTTAGTAATGGTGAGTTGATTTAACGCCATGAAAGTGTCTTAGTTTACAACATTTAAGTCAGTAATTTTAGCATACACTTTGCAGATGACGAATCAATGTAGGAACAAAAAAAAAGCCCAAAGCATATTAGCAATTGGGCTTGGTTTCTAACAAGCGAAACTTACTTTCCAGGGTTAAACAATTTTCTTCATTGCTGACATATAACCACGTAGCTTGCTACCTACTACCTCAACTGGGTGCTCACGTAGTGCTTTGTTTACAGCAATCAATGCTTGGTTATCTACTTGATTACTTGTTGTATCTAAGCCTTTACCAATTACATCTGTGTCGATGTTTTTCATAAAGTCTTGTAATAGCGGTAAACACGCATGGTTGTATAGGTAACAGCCGTATTCTGCTGTATCTGAAATTGTTCTGTTCATTTCGAATAGCTTTTTACGCGCAATGGTATTTGCGATAAGCGGCGTTTCGTGTAATGACTCATAGTAAGCTGACTCTGCGATAATACCTGCAGCAGTCATGGTTTCGAACGCAAGCTCTACACCAGCCTTAACCATTGCAACCATTAAAATACCTTGGTCGAAGAACGTTTGTTCGTTGATTTCTTGATCTGTATTTTGTTGCTTTTCAAATGCTGTTTCAGCTGTTTCAGCACGCCATGCAAGTAATTTTGCATCGTCTTCAGCCCAATCAGCCATCATGCCACGAGAAAACTCACCGCTGATGATATCGTCCATATGCTTGTTATAAAGCGGACGCATAATTGTTTTTAGCTCTTCGGCTAGTTCAAACGCTTTTATTTTTGCTGGGTTTGACAGGCGGTCAAGCATGTTAGTGACGCCACCGTATTTAAGAGCTTCGGTGATTACTTCCCAACCGTATTGAATTAATTTAGACGCGTAGCTTGGATCAATGCCTTTTTCGACCATTTTATCAAAACAAAGTAGTGAACCTGTTTGCAGCATACCGCATAAAATTGTTTGCTCGCCCATTAAGTCAGACTTTACTTCTGCAATGAATGATGACTTTAATACACCTGCACGATGACCACCGGTGCCAACAGCGTATGCTTTAGCTTGTGCAAGACCATGACCTTGAGGGTCGTTTTCAGGGTGAACAGCAATAAGAGTCGGTACACCAAAGCCACGCTTGTATTCTTCACGAACCTCAGAGCCAGGGCATTTTGGTGCAACCATGATAACTGTTAAGTCTTCACGAATTTGCATGCCTTCTTCAACGATATTGAAACCGTGTGAATATGCTAGTGTTGCGCCTTGCTTCATTAAAGGCATGATTGCAGTAACAACAGAAGTATGTTGTTTATCTGGTGTTAGGTTTAGTACTACATCTGCTGTTGGAATAAGTTCTTCGTATGTACCAACAGTAAAGCCATTTTCAGTTGCGTTTAAGAATGATTGACGACGCTCGGCAATAGCTGACTCACGTAATGTATAAGAAACATCTAAGCCTGAATCACGTAAGTTCAAACCTTGGTTAAGGCCTTGAGCACCACAACCGACAATAACGAGTTTTTTTCCTTTTAAAGCATCAACGCCTTCAGAGAACTCTGAAGGATCCATAAATTCACACTGCGCTAATTGCGCTAACTGCTCTCTTAAAGGAAGAGTATTAAAATAATTCGCCATTGTTAGTGTCCTATAAAAAACTAATTTGTTAGAAAACAAAGAGCCAATCTGTTGCCCCTTGTGTGAGTTAACAGTATGCAATTTTTTGCCTTGCGTAAAATGATATATTTGAATTAAAGTGTTTCATAAAATGAAATGGTGGGTTTATGGATCACAAACATCTACATTACTTTTTGGCTTTAGCTAAGACGCTTCATTTCGCCAGAGCGAGTGAGCTTTGTCATATTAGTGCGCCTACGTTAAGTCGAAATATTAAACAGCTCGAAGAAGAAGTCGGAGTGGTGTTATTTAATCGGGATAACCGCTCTGTAAAATTAACGCGAGAAGGTGAGTCTTTTATTGAGTACGCTAATGCGACATTGGCCAGTTGGCATCGTTTTAAAGCAAATGTCCAAGAGCCCCAGCAACATATTTATGGCAATGTCAGCATATATTGCTCTGTGACTGCATCGTATAGCTTTTTACATCAAATATTAGAACAGCTTCGCATGCAGCATCCTTATATAGAGATCACCTTAAATACCGGCGATCCCGCGTTAGCTATTAACCGAGTATTAGATGGCCATGAAGCAATGGCAATCGCAGCAAAGCCAGCAAAATTACCTGGGCAAGTTGCTTTTACCAGTATTGGTTACTCTCCTTTGGTATTAATTGCACCAAAAATTGTCTGTCCGATCAGCGAAAAGCTTGCGAGTGCTGAGCAAATTGATTGGTCTGCTTTAGAATTTATTGTTGCTGAGCAAGGTTTATCAAGGCAGCGCCTAGAGCAATGGTGGCGAAAAAATAATATTCATGGCCGTATTTATGCTCAGGTGGCAGGGCACGAAGCAATGGTTTCTATGGTGAGCTTAGGTTTAGGTATTGCTATGGTTCCTAAAATCGTTCTAGATAATAGTCCATTAAAAGACAAGGTGCAGATAGTTAGTGATGCAGAGCAAAGTATTGATGGCTTTGAAATAGGTTTAGCAGTGCTAAACAAAGAGCGCCACGATCCTGCTTTAAACGCAATTTGGAGTATTGCACAATCAATGACACAACAGGCAATCTAATATTTTAAGTTGATACAATTGAAAATTAGTTGTTAGTGAGCGGTTTGGTGGATTTTATATTAGTTATTTAGTATTGGTTTAGAAAAAAGTATGTCGTGTTTTATGCTGTTTTTTTATACTTCAAGCGGTTTTTATATTGATTTTTTTTAAGCGATTGCTAACGTGAATCTAAATAATAATATCAGGATTGCAAAGATTTATGACCCTGTCAGCACAAGCCGGACATTCTTTAAGTTTTTCAAGTCACTGTTTAAAACAAGCCATCCCTTTGATGGTTAAGTATAAAATACCTATTACGCCACTCAATTATGCGCTGTGGTATTGCTATGTTAGCGAAAAGAATCACGAGCTCAGTCAAGAATTAGACACTATTATCAATAAATACAATACCTGCAGCACTGAGCAAGCCAATTACTTGTTTAACAAATACCTTTCAAATGATGACATGGCTTTGTTTTATCAACTATCTGATGGATTTAGTGATGTTGTTGGTAAGGTCCATCATGATATTAGCGAGGCACTAACTTATTCTGCAGAGTTTGATTCGGTTTTAAAAGAGTGTCGTGACAAACTTAATGAGGCCGATATAAGCCAAGAGAGTGGCTTTGATGAAGTTCTTTTGTGTGTTGAGCGTTTGAGTGACAAATCTGCTGCCTTACAAAATCGTGCTCAGGACTTTCAAAATCAACTTGCGCATGCTTACTCAGAGATCACTGAGTTAAAACAAGAGCTCATTAAATCTCAAAGTAAGGCTGAAAGAGATCCCCTGACAGGGCTGTTCAATAGAGGCAAGTTTGACGAAGATGTGGTTCAGTTTTGCCAAGCACTTGATATTTCTGGGGTTGCCGTACTTGTTATGGTTGATATTGATCATTTCAAATCATTTAACGACACTTTTGGTCATCAAAAGGGTGATCAAACATTGCGCGCTGTTGCAACTAAATTATTAAAACATGTCTCGAGTGTCGGGCAAGTATACCGCTATGGTGGAGAAGAGTTCTGTTTTACAGCACATTTTGCCACAATCAGTGATATGACCAATTTTACCCAACAGTTACGTCAAGCTATAACTAAGTTACAGATCAAAGACCCTAAATCTGAGACTATCTTAAGACACGTCACTGCAAGCTTTGGTGTTGCGATTAAATCTAAAAATAGTCAACCAGAACAACTTATTGCAATTGCCGATAGGGCTCTTTATTTAGCTAAAGAACATGGCCGAAACCGCGTCGAAATTATCGAAGAGTAACCAGCATAAACAGAGTTTATCGATATTTGTATCAAATTTGTGAATAGTTGTAACCTAGCAAGGACAGTTTGTTCACATCTTGATAGTATGCAGTTATTAGAAAATCTTTTTGGTCGTAACAACAATAATGAAGTCTCAAGCGATCAGGATGTGCGCAGCGATATATGCTTTGACTGTCATGTTAGTTAATCAAGCGTATGCTGATGATTCAACTCGCACTGAACGTGAAAGCCGCAAGGCAAACCAAGAAATAGAAACCAATCAATGGCATATCAGTATTAATACTGGTATTGGTACTATTACAAATCCATTACACGGTGGCGATAACTTACCCTTAGTTTTGCTCCCTGAAGTTGCTTATTATGCAGATAAGTGGTTTTTTGACAATGGCCGATTAGGTTATTCTCTTTTAGAGAGTAACTCTCATGTGCTTAATGTTGTCACTGAGTTTAACCCCGAAACTCGCTTTTTTATCGATTTTCATCCAAGCAATGTATTTGCGCTAAATTCATCTAGTAGCTTTATAGTCGAGTCAACAAGCAGCAATGAATTAAGCAGTAAAACAGTATCTGTTGATGATATTCGCCATCGACGTTGGGCGCTCGATGCAGGTCTTAGTTATCATTACATTCAAAATAACCACGTCTTTTCTGTGCAAGCACTAATGGATGTTTCTGGTGTTTACAATGGAATGCGAAGTGCGCTGCAATGGCAGTCTCATTATCAAGCAGGTAACCTCAGCGTTGCACCAAGTCTCGGTATTTGGTACAAATCAGCCGACCTTAATGATTATTTTTATGGTTTATCGGCTGAAGAGACCTCATATGGGGAAATTGATGTTGGCAGTAGTTGGCAACCTTATGCTAAAATCGACGCCCGTTGGCCATTGAGTGAGGCTAACTCTCTTCGTTTTCATTTAGCATATTATGACTATTCAGCCGTGGATGACAGTCCGCTTTTTGAACACACGTATTCAATGACTGCTTTTATAGGATTCAATCATATTTTTTAATATGAAGTATTTTGTTTTTAGTCTGTGTGTGTTTGCAGTAGTTACTTGGCCGTTCCCAAGCCATGCGCAAGCGACTCAGTTTGATATCTCACCTAAAGTGTGTGTTGTGCTACAACAGCATGAGTTTTGTGATCTTGATTTAAAAATTAGCTGGCAAATAGCGCAGCCTCAAGATCTGTGTTTATACCAAAATGAACAGCAGATACAGTGCTGGCAAGGTCTTCGCAAAGGGGTGTTAAACCATAAAGCGCGGGTTCAGGTTGAAACAATATACTCCTTAGTCAATCCGCATACGGGGAGCGAAATTGCAACCGCAAAAGTCGAAGTGCAAAGCACTGAAGCAAAAACAAAGAGACGAAGATTGCGCTCACCGTGGAGCTTTTTTTAATTCAGGAGCAACCAATGGCAAAGATTTTACTTGTTGAAGATGATCTAGGCTTACAGCAGTTAACCAAGGATTACCTTCAGCATAATGGGTTGGATGTTGCGGTCCTTGAACGCGGCGATGAAGTATTCGATTATTTAGAGAATAACCCAGTTGATTTAATGATATTAGATGTCATGTTACCAGGTAAAGATGGTTTTAGTGTTTGCCGTCAAGTACGTGATAAATTTAATCTACCCATTTTAATGCTCACCGCCAAAGGCGAAGATTTTGACCAAGTGATTGGGCTTGAACTTGGTGCTGACGATTATGTTATTAAACCAGCAGAACCACGTGTTTTACTTGCACGCATTAATGCATTATTGCGCCGAGGCCAAGCTTCAAATAAAGCACCTGAAGAGCTCACGTTTGGTGATTTAAGCATTGATAAAACCAGTCGCATTGTTACACTTAAAGGCAACGAAATTACACTTACATCTCATGAGTTTGAGTTACTATGGTTACTCGCTTCAAATGCTGGTGAAGTGTTAAGCCGTGAACATGTTCATCAGCATATGATTGGTCGTCAGTATGATGGCTTAGACCGTACCGTTGATGTTCGCGTATCTCGGATCCGCAAGAAACTAGGTGATAATAGTGACAAACCATATCGTATCAAAACTGTTTGGGGCCAAGGTTACCTTTTCGTATCTGATGCATGGGACATGTAATTATTAATGGGGAAACTATTTGCTAGCTTATATTTATATATAATAGTTTCTCTGTTTTTAGTTAGTGGGGTCATAGAACAGTTATGGCCCTATGAAGACACACAGCAACATATTGCACTTGATCAAGAATTTGGCAAATCACTTTGGCTTCTCAGTCAAACAGAAGATGGTTTAACAAAACTAAAGCAAGAGTTTAATAGCGAGATAATCAATCGTAGCGATCTTGCCCTTCCTGAAAACCTGAAAACGCAACTCAATGAAAAGCATTACCTCTATGTGTTTAATCATGACCAGCGTGTAGTTTGGTACGTAGCACTGAATGATGCGCAATTGTTGCATATAGGCCCTTTATCTGTAGCCAACCCTAGCTTTAGTTCCGTTTGGCCTTACTTTTTATTGTTAACTGTGATTGGCTTACCTGTTGGGCTATGGAGCTTTTTACTTTGGCGAGACTTTAATAAGTTAACGCTTGCATGTGAAGCTGTGGGTGGGGCACAGGATTTTGAATTACAAGATGCATCTAAATCCTTTTTTCTTCCTATTACCGATACCTTAAATGCGTTGCAAGAACGTATTCAATATCTTTTAGCAGCGCAGCAAGAACTGACTTCGTCTGTTTCTCATGAATTTAGAACACCACTTGCGCGCTTAAAGTTTGCAGTGGCGATGCTAGAGGAACAAATTGAGAATGAGAAATCGTTTATCTATATTGATAATATGCAGGCAGATATTGCTGAGCTTGAAGCCTTGGTTTCTGAAATGCTCGAATATGCACGACTTGACTCTCATCAACCCAGTTTAAAAAGCCATTCTTGTGATTTAACCGCATTAGTTAATAGTGTGGTAAATAAACTTGAGTTTGCTACAGACATTGATATTGCAGTTAATGCGCCGTCACAGCTTTATTATAATTGTGATGAGCATTTTATTGCGCGCTGCATTCAAAACTTACTCGGTAATGCACAAAAATATGCGCATCATAAAATAAATTTGATACTTGAAGAACACCCAGATGCCGTTCAAATAGTTGTTGAGGATGATGGCCCAGGTATTGCTCAGTCTGAATGGCAGAGCATCTTAAAGCCCTTTACACGATTAGATAAAAGCCGTGATAAGAAAACAGGGGGTTTTGGGTTGGGGCTTGCGATAGTGGCTAAAATTGTCAGCTGGCATCGAGGACAACTACAGGTGTGTGACTCAACGCTCGGTGGTGCGAAATTTGTTATTCGATTATTTAAAGATAAGTAAATCTCAAAAACCTTATACCAATCCACAATGGCCGGGAACAACTTAATGACGTAATTGTTACCTTGTTATAAAGGCGGGGTTATTGCCACAACTATGTTTACTTAAGTAACTGGCTATTACTTTGACTAAATGTCACAGATATAAAAAAAGCGCCTGAGGCGCTTTTTAAAGGTTAAAACCAAAAATAAACAAGTAGCAAAGTAATAGACCATACTAATTTATAAAAGTTCTCAAAAAATTTAATTATTTTTCATCTAATAATGGCATTAGCATTTTTTCAAGACCATTGAGTTTTACTTCGTATATCATCGCAAGTTGTGCCCCTAATTGACCCTCAGGAAATCCCTGCTGTTTAAACCACACTAAATATGGCTCGGGTAGGAGCAGCAATGGTCGACCTGCATACTTGCCAAAGGGCATCTTTGTATTTATGGCACGTTTGAGTAGTGCTGGATCCATCTTATTCTCAGATTTGTATAAAAGGGAGATGATACGGTAAAACAAGGAGAGAAAATAGGCTGTGACGGGCAAGAAACAGCCTATTTAGTGAGGGAGGTAGGCCCTCTGAAAATATTCACTAATTTCTAATAACTATTAGTGAAGTTGATATCGACATTTTTTTGTAAAACCAAGCTGTTTGAGTTTAAGCAGAATATTAGGGTCATCAATTCTATCGGGTGTGTCGATTTCACGAAGAAAATGATCGCTTGGTACTTGATAAACATCTAGCATCTTGTTGAATAGCACAGCTCTAATATCCGTTGCTGTCATACCATTTTGCTGTAACTCATCAAGCCGCTGTTGTATATCTACAAGTTTCCCGGAACGTGCATCATCCGTGTTTGCTAAAAACTCACTGGTAAACTTATCTTTCATTTAAATAACCTCAATCCATTTAACTACAGTGTATCAAAAAGGCGCAAAACCACAGTGAAGTTAAACGTTTTTGTGTTAAAAATAGATACTTAGCTTAGTACCTTGAGATTGATTCTACTCTTTTTTTAGTAGAGATTGCTATTGTTGATGTAAAGCTTTGTAAATAGCGTTGACCTAGTAAGGGGACGAGGGTTTAAAGGTAAGAAAATAGACTTGGCAACTAACTGAATATAGTGAAATAATTCTCGGTTCCGTTTAGAGGAACCGAGAATTATTTTTTACATTATGAAAAAAGTTTCTGTTTTACATGCTCCGCAAAGCCACTACCGGCCTCTAAATAGAAGTTGTAAGTAGAGTCAACCCCCATATCTTCTAATTCTTTTTGTTGGTCAGGGTAATTTGCTATCGCCGTTACTTGACCTTGATAACCTGAAGCCCGAAGTTGCTCCAAGGCAAAAATATTTTGCATATGCTTAGGCATTGCCAACATAACCATACCAACATGTGAATGGTTTACTCGTTGCCAAAAATCAGGGTCAGTTGCGTCGGCAAGTAATACTCGACGACCACGTTGAATATGTTTCTCTACCACATCGGGTTTTATATCGATACCAGCAACAAGGTTTGGATGAGTTTGACTAATTGTTTCATAAGCACCGGTTCCAATCCGACCCATACCAAATATCACAATCTTAGTATCGTTAAGGTTAACTGGCAGCTCTTCTGCAAGCCGAGTATCACTTTCAAATTTAAGTAACCAGCGCTCAATTTTAACGTAGATTTCATTCGAACGTTTGTTAAGGGGGGATGCCAAAATAAAGGTGATCGAAACAGCAATTGCCATTACTGCAAGCCATTCTGAAGTGATCATATTGCTTGATGCTGCAACGGCACAAACAATAAGCCCAAACTCACTGTAGTTTGCAAGGCTAAAAGCACTTAACAAAGAAGTACGTGCGCGCAGTTTGAATGCATTAGTTAATACATAATACAGCGCCACTTTTATCGGTAATACGAAAACTAATACCAGCGCAACAAGTACTGCGTGGCTAGTTAGCTCTGCATTCAAACCAATATTTAAGAAAAAACCAACGAGTAATATATCTTTTAGATTAAGAAGAGACTTTGATAATTCACCCGCTTTTTTATGTGCAGCGAACATCATGCCTATTATCAATGCACCTAAATCACCTTTTAAGCCTGCAAATTCAAAAGCGTGATAGCCAATAACAAGGGCAAAGAAAAAGCCAAATAAAGGTAATAACTCACCGTGCTTTGATCGGTTTAATACCCAAAACATAACTGGGCGTAACAGAGGTAAAGCAACTAATAGCGCCAGCGCCCAAATGTTCGGCGCTTTTCCTGTGCTAATGGCCAAGAAGATCACCGCGAAGATGTCTTGCATAACCAGAATACCGATGGAGATTTTACCGTGTAGACTGGCCATCTCGCCGCGCTCTTCAAGTACCTTCACAGCAAACACTGTACTTGAGAAACTAAAAGCAAAGCCCACTAACAATGCGCTTTGCCATGTAAGCTCGCTGAATAAAGGCAGTGCAATTGCGCCAAGCAGCAGCATGAAAGCACTGAACAGTGTACTACTAATTACAATATGTAACGAAGCAGGGGCCCACACCTGAGGCTTGATTAAATTAGCCACTTTTAGTTTAAGGCCAATACTAAATAGCAGCAGGGTAACACCTAAGTTTGCAAGGGTATTGAGTAATTCTGTTGTTTTATAGCCATATAAATTAAGCGCGAAGCCTGCTAACAAAAAGCCAATAAGAGGAGGAAGCTTTAACTGGTAAACAGCAAAGCCACAGACAAACGCAGTAGCAAAGTAGATTAATTCCATAATTATTCTTGTAACTTCATTTGTTAGCAGTGTAGCGAAATATTTCTTATTGGAAAACAATATCGAAGCAGAAGAGTTTAAAAAATAAACACATTTGCGCTATTTATTGATTAATCCGTCAAAAGCACCATTTTTTCGCTGACAATAGCTTTTAATTGTGGTTAAGATGCAATAACGAAGGAATTTAAGTCGTCTTTTATTAAAGTTGGCTTAAGGAGAAAAGATGTTTAAGAAAATCCTTGCATCAGTAGGTATTGGTGCAGCTAAAGTTGACACTGTACTTGAGACAGAGCACTTGCAACCAGGTCAAAAGTTCAACGCTATGATTGTGATCAAAGGCGGTGATGTTGATCAAGAAATTGCTGGTTTAGATTTGGCGCTTATGACGCGTGTAAAAGTTGAAAGCGAAGAAGGTGATTATTTTACCAATCATGTCATTGAAAAATGGCGTATTCCAGATATTGGTATTATCGGTGCCGGTGCAGAAAAGCATATCCCGTTTGAAGCACGACTACATTCTGAAACCCCAATAACAGAAATCAATGCCGGCTATAATCAATCCCATGTCTGGCTTGAGACAGGTTTAGATATTGATTTAGCACTCGACCCAACGGATCGTGATGCCTTACACATTTACCCTAATGATGCTGTTAGTACATTAATGGAAGCAATGGATAGGCTTGGTTTTAATTTAGTAAAAGCAGATGTTGAAAAAGGTTATTTGCGCGCACCTACTTTTCAATCTCATTCAGGCTGCTACCAAGAGCTTGAATATCGACCAAACAGTCGAAGCTTATTTGGCTTACAAGAGATTGAATTATCATTTGTGCCTGAAGCTCATAAAACACATGTGCTAATTGAGCTTGACCGTGCCTTTAGAGGTGATGGTTATGTGGATTTAACTATTGAGCATGATCACGTAAATCTATCCCAGTTATGTGACCAGCTTGAACGATTATTTGCTTAAAGACTAACGACTAAATAGTTAGTTAAAACCCAGCTAAGGCTGGGTTTTTTGTCTTCGAAAAGGAGCGTTATGTATATTGTTAAAAGTTATGACGAACTCAGTAAAGATGAGTTGCTCGCAATTTTACGTGCCCGGGTAGACGTATTTGTCGTAGAACAAAACTGTCCTTACCCGGAAATTGACGATGTTGATAACGATGAATTAACTCAGCACGTATTTTTATTTAGAGAGCAGCAACTTGCAGCCTATGCACGTTGTTATAAGAAAAATGAGCAGTATAGTGCATTTGGTCGTGTGCTGGTTGCGCAGCAATTTCGCGGTGAAGGGTTAGCGACTAAACTCGTGCAAATGGCAATTGATACCTGTCTAGAACACTGGCCTGATAAAGCAATTATGATTGGGGCTCAATGCTACTTAACAGGGTTTTATCAGCAGTTTGGCTTTGAGAATGTGGGTGATGAGTATTTAGAAGATGGTATTCCACATCAAGATATGTGTCTGAGGTAGCCAAATGGCTACCTCAGCAATGTGTTAACTTAACAGTGAGTTTGCAAACACGAGTGAGATGGCAAGTGGGCAAATGAACTTGATATACCATGGCCATACTTTCCAGAAGAAGCTATTCGCAACATCAGGGCAGCCTTGCTGAATTTCTTTTAATAAAGATGCTCTATGCCAGATCCAGCCTACAAAAATACAGCACATTAAGCCAAGAATTGGTTGGCCAATTTTAGTGGTTAAAGTTATTACAAAGCCAAATAGCGTCCCTAGATTAAACACTATCGTAAAACTTATCAGTGCAATAATACCGCCGATGATCCAAGTTGCTTGCACACGCTTTAAAGCAAAGCGTTCAACTGCATAAGACACTGGGGCTTCTAGCATTGAAATTGATGAAGTTAATGCGGCGATGCTCATCAAAGCAAAGAAAGCAAAGCCAACAAAAATACCCACATCTCCCATACTTGTAAACAGGGCAGGTAATACCTGAAACACCAAGGTATCTTCAGAAAGTAATGCGCCTTCAGGCGAAAATATCTGTACGCCTTGTGCTTGTGCTACATACATTGCAGGGATAATTAATAAACCGGCTACAAAAGCAATAAACACGTCAATAAGCGTTACATATGCACCTAGCGATACAAGGTTTTCTTTTTTACTGATGTATGAGCCATAAATAATCATCACACTTGTACCGAGCGATAGTGAGAAGAATGCTTGGCCTAAAGCATTAACAAGTAGCTCAGGATTTAAAATTGAAGAAAAGTCAGGCACTAAATACGCTTTTAAGCCAGCAATAGCCCCATCTTGCGTCATTACATAAATGATCAGCATGAACAAAATACCTAGCAATGCAGGCATTAAACGCTTTGACCACTTTTCGATGCCGTTTTCTACACCTTTCGAAATAATTGACACGGTCAAAATGATAAAAGCAGCTGTGAATATCAAGTTTCTTGATAGTGACTGCTCACTTAACCAAGTGCTTGCTTGGGCTTGCCCAGATAACTGTGCGACAGGCTCTAAAGTAGCACTTAGCATCCAGCCTGCAACAATAGCATAAAAGCTTAAGATAAGGCCCGCACAGATAATGCCACCAAACCCAACCATAAATGCAAATTTCTTCTGCCACTGATGATTAGTCACTTTTCTAAGCGAACTGACAGCATTAGCTTGCCCATGACGACCAATAACTAGCTCTGCCATTAATGCAGGATAAGCTAAACAAAACGCCAGTACTAAATAGGCAACCAAAAAAGCGGCACCGCCATTACTTGCTGTTTGTGTTGGGAAACCCCAAATGTTTCCTAGGCCAACGGCAGAGCCCGCTGCAGCCATTATAAATCCAAAGCGGGAGCTGAACTCCCCACGTGATGCGCTCATATTATTTTACTTCTCTATCTTTGACGGCGCTGACAATCTACTTGAATTAACATCAAATAAAAAGAGTTAATCTAGGTCAAATTCGTTCTATATATTGTTATCTTTGAAGTCAGCGTACATTTCGTGCAATTGTTCTCTACAATACGAGACAATTAACATAATTGAAACATGTTTAAAGGCTTTTATTTTGAATTGAAAGAGTAAAACAAGCGCCTCCGAGCTGTTTGCTCTTTGTAACGCTGACAGTGCCGTGGTGCCAGTCAGCAACTTTAGCGACAATGGCTAAACCTAGTCCATAACTTTCACCATCTCGATTACGATGAGTCTGCTCTTGGAAAAATGGACTGAATACTTTATGCCAGTTTTTTGGATCTATTCCCGGACCATCATCTTCAATTGTAAAAATAACCTGATTTCCAGCTTGTTTAGCGGAAATCAGAATTTCTGATGTCGCAAAATCACAAGCGTTGCTCAATAAATTAACGATTGCTCTGGCTAACCAGTGTAGATCGGCACATACAGCGCCAGGTTCGATTTGTTGCTGAATGCGAAGCTGACGTTGCTCCAGTTTAGGTTCTAGTTGGTGAACTAAAGTAAGGGTATAACTATCAAGATCTGACTCATTAAAAGTGAGCTGATTCGCTTTTTGTTCTAGTGTGGCAAAAGCAAGGTAGCTTTTTAGCATCGACTCCATTTGATCAAGATCTTGCTCCATACGGGCAAGGTACTCCAGACGTTTTTGTTCGTTTGGACTATCTTGTGCTGCCTCTAACCCAAACCGTAAACAGGCAATAGGTGTTCGTATATCATGCGATAAACTTGACGCCATCAACTTGTTTTCTTCAAGTAGCTTTTCTATCTGGCTTGCCATGCGGTTAAAGGTTAGCTCGACGTCCTTGATATAGGTAAAATGTGATACATGAATGCGGCTTTTCAAGTCACCTTTAGCAAAACGTTGCGCCGCGTCATTTAACACCGATAAGCGCTTTGCTAATGGAGTAATGATAAAACCCATGAACACACAAAGCCCAGCATAAAAAAGCATAGTTAGTAACACATCGTTACCTTGTTCATGGTTATGGTCTTTCATTAAGCGCATTTTTAAATGGTGTGACCCTAAGTTTGGTTCACTGTAAAGCAAGTAATAACCTTGTTGATCTTCGAGAATAAGCCCGCTTGGCTGCGTAATTTGTGCAAGTAATGATTGAGGTAAAGCAAGCGATTGGGTTGGTCTGTATTCAAGCTGAACAGTAAAGTCATCATTAAGTTGCTTGATAGCTTGTGGGCGTTGACTGGGTGAAATTGCTGCTAATTGTTTTGCAAAACCTTTTATCATTTGGGTTTCGCTATAAAAAACGTCATGAGGCGTTTGGGTTTGCTGACTGAACGCGTCAATAAGCCAACCCAAAATGATAATTGAAAGGAGTGCACTGCCTAATAAGGAAAGGTAAAACTTTTTCACACGCGTTTACTGCCACGCCGTCGAAACAAGCAAATAGCCTTTGCCCCAGATCGTTTTAATTTTTTCTGGGTGTTGTGGATCATCATTAAACTTTTTACGTAAAGACGAGATGAGCACATCGACACTTCTGTCTAAGCCATCATACTCTCTGCCTTTCGTCGCCTTAAACACGGCGTCTCGTGATACCACTTGGCCTGCATTACTGGCAAGGTAATGTAATAATAAATATTCTGCACTTGAAATATGAACTTCATCTTCGCCAAAGTACACAGTACGTGATTCTGTATTGATAGTGAGTTTACCAACATTGATTGTTGTACTTTCTTTGCTGGTATCTTGCGAGTCAGTTTTAGAGCGCAATGCGGCTTTTATGCGCGCGAGCAGAGCACGAGGACGCACAGGCTTCATCATGTAATCACTAGCACCTACTTCAAGACCAATCACTTCATCCATTTCTTCGTCGCGTGCTGTCAGCATGATAATAGGAGCCTGATAGAACTGCCTTAAATCACGACAAACACTAATGCCGTCTTGTCCGGGAAGCATTATATCGAGTAACACTAAGTCAGGAGCTGTTTTACGTACCTGCTCAACAACGAGGTCGCCTCGTGAACAAATAGTGGTTTTATAACCTTGTTCAATTAAGTATTCGGCCACCCAATTGGCGAGTGAAATATCATCTTCAACTAATAATATTGTTCCGTAATGTTCCATTATTTACTCCAAACGGTTAGAACAGTCGCCAACGGCGTTTCTTTTGACGATT
This sequence comes from Pseudoalteromonas nanhaiensis, assembly GCF_051235485.1. NCBI lineage: Bacteria > Pseudomonadati > Pseudomonadota > Gammaproteobacteria > Alteromonadales > Pseudoalteromonadaceae > Pseudoalteromonas > Pseudoalteromonas nanhaiensis. Next base: position 46,754 of record NZ_JBPNYQ010000014.1, read on the forward strand.
TTTATAAACCCACTGTAATTGTATTTCAGTGGTGGCAACGACTTTGCCGTTGTCACTATTAATAAGTTCAAAGCCAATTGTTTCTGCAGAGTCGAATTCGTAGCGAAATAAACCCTTTTGTTGCATCAGCCAGCATTGAATGATGTGTTTGCTTTGTTCGTTACGTAAGCAATAGTTGCCTATGCTCTGTTGTTGCCAACTAATGTCTACATCGGCGTAACAGCTTCTGCCCTCACGAAGTGCAACACAGGTGTCAGGTAATGCAACCAAGGCATTAGCTTTAGTATCAACGGATTGTTGTTCTTGCGCATGTAATGAGGCAGAAAACCCGAACGCTATGATGAAATAATACTTAAAAGACATAGCGCACGCCTACCTTGGCTTTATGCTGATACTGTTGTGAAATAATAGGGCTTTGGTGAATATCACTAGAAAACCAAGTAGACAGCCAGCCTGTTAAGAATACCCAATGTCTGTTGAGCGGATATTCGGCATGAAATTCAAAGATCAGGCTATAAGAGGTATCAGGGCGATAAACAGGGCGGTTTGCAAGTGCTTCTGATTCTGAAATACCAAAATAATAATTAGTAAAGTCTTCAGAATAGGCACTTAAGCCAACACCAGAACGAAACTCCCAGTTTCGCCATGGAATAATTTGGCTATAAAACGAATTCATTACCCAGCCATTATGTGTACCGGAAACATCTTGTAAATACTCAAATGAAATTTGCGAGTTTTCAAAGCGGCGAGATAAACGCAAGCCAACATCAAAATCGTAATTTCTATTTTTTATCCCTGCTAGTTCATCGATGACATCGTCACCATAAAAGGCGAGACCAGTTTCATCAAAACCAGACTGAATGTTTGTACCGACTAAATCAAGACCCCATTCAAACTTGTCAATCAAGCTATAGCCCATAGTTAGGCCACCACTTAATTGGCTTTGGTCATAATCGAGGTAAAACTTTTCATACGATATTGCAAGGTGAATGTCTGGCTCAAAACCATCATTGTATGAATCCATGCCCACTAGGTAAGAGTCTTCGATGTAATAACCCGCTCCAATGCCCCAGTCCCAAGCAAAGCCTTGGCTTGGCTCCAAAGTGTTGTCAGCATAATAGCGATTACTGGCATGGCTTGATGCAGCGAAAAACCACAAGCAAAGTACTAAAATGGTGGCGTAAACTCGCAATGTCTCATCCTTGTTTCGAAAAAGTAATGTCGTAAGAGGATATAGTATATTGTTATCGAGTTCCTGTAATCTGTAAAAAAATGTAGGTGTGGGCTTAGATGTGTAAGAAAGTGTTACGAGTACTAAAAGATAGGCTGTTTGTTTATGGGTAAAACAAACAGCCTAGATGTTATTGTACTTTAATTTTATCAAGCAGGATGCTGCTGAGGTAATATTGCATCATAGGTGTTAGAGCACTAATTTCAGTGCGATTACACGGACCTTGTTGCTTAGTTAATGAACTCATACGCATCATAGTTTGGTAAGGCGGTACCTGTACTTTTTTGTTAATGCGCTCCAGACGGGCTTGTTCAGTATTTTGTGCATGAATAAAGCTGGCAACTTCTAGCTCATTTTTAATAGTTTGCTGTTGCTCTACACGATAAATAAGAGGCTCACGGTGAAAGCTCGCGCTGTCGATTGAAGATTTTGCAAACCAGACCACATCTCCGGTCTTTTTATGCGTTAGACGCATGCTTACTTGTGCCAAAATAGTTGCGCATTGTTGAGTTGGATATTGCGCAGCAACATCTGCAAACAATGGAAATGCTTTATCGGGCTTAACTAGCTGATATTCAGTATCATCAACCAAATCTAAATCAAGCTGATGAATCGACAAAGCGTAATCAGCTTCATCACCTTCTATTACTTTTAATTGTTTTTCGATTAAAGCATCTGAAATTTGTTTATAAAGAGTGTCAGTAACACTCGTTTTGTCGGCAATAATAGTAACAGTCTGATTCTTTTTAACGGCATGGGCTGGCAATTGAACAGACTTAACTTTAGGAGCTTCGTGCTCTGTTTGATACTCAATTTGAAAGTATTGGCTTTGCAGTGTCGGTTTTTTTGGCATAGTTAAAAGCGGTGCTGGTTCTGGTTTTAAAGCGCAACCAACTGAGATAAAACAAAAAATCAAAACAAAAAGAAAGCGCATATAGTATAATCTACCCATAAAAAATAAAGATTAATCGTATTGTACGTTAGTCGAAGCAAAAGTTCATGATATTATGTTATGAGAAACTTCCTAAACGAATTTAAAAAAATAACTAATGAAGTACAGTTTACGTTTTATTCCTTTCTTTTTTCTCCTTCTTATTCAGCTTTTTTCAAGTCGTTATGCACTTGCTAGTGATCAGCAATGGCAAACATTCGTCAATGATTATAATAAATATTTAACCCGTAAGTTAACAAGTAAAGGTATTCCTGGCGGTTCATTGGCGATTGTGAAGTTAGGTGAAGAAGATTTCATCAAAGGGATTGGGCGAACAAAAATAAAGGATGGTCGCAGGGTAAACCAACATACTCGGTTTCGTTTAGCTTCAGTGTCAAAAACTTTTGCAGGCTCACTTACTGCAAAACTTGCGGCACAAGGCGAATTTAATATTGATGATCCAATTAGTAAATTTATTCCTGAGTTTTCAAATACCGTCTACAAAGATGATTTAAAAATTTATCATATATTGAGTCATTCAAGTGGCTTGGTGCCAAATGCCTACGATAACTTAATTGAGTCACGGATGAGTTATCCCGACATTGTTGAACGTTTATTAGCAGTAGAGCCAATTTGTAAGCCTAGTGAGTGCTATGGCTATCAAAATGTGATGTTTAGTTTAATTGATTCAGTAATTTTAAAATCAACTCAAATGGATTATTCCCACTGGATCACTGAATATATTTTTGCGCCACTAAAAATGAATGATGCCAGCGTTGGTTTTGAAGGCATGGTAAAAGATGAAAACTATGCGCATCCACATGTGCGTGGCAGAAAGCGTTGGTATACATCACGTTTAAAGAAAAATTATTATAAGGTGCCAGCGGCAGCAGGTGTAAATGCAAGCGCCAGTGATATGGCAATATGGCTAAACGCCCAATTAGGGCAATTCCCTGATGTTCTGCCATTGGATGCGCTGATCAAACAAACACGCCCTTATACGCATACTAAAAAGGAAACTCGCCGCAGAGTATGGCGAGAGCACGTAAATGATGCTTTTTACGGATTGGGGTGGCGTATTTATGACTATGATGACGAAGTACTTTATTACCATAGTGGCTGGGTGCAAGGTTATCGTAGTGATCTTGTGGTGTTTCCACATTTGAATATTGGCTTTAGTTTAGTGTTGAATGCCGAAACGGGTTTGATTAATGAATTAACTACTGAGTTCATTAATCGGGTACTTAAATACACTCGTGCAGAAAAATAGCAAGCGACTCATGTTTGGTTACAAAATAAAATCGATTCAGAAATAGAAAAGCCAGCGAGTAACGCTGGCTTTTATTTTTAAATTGCCGATACGGACTTAGCCGCGTGGTAATTGAATTTTTTTATCTTCGCTTTGACGATACAGTACAATTGTGTGACCAATTGTTTGAAGCTTCTCTGCTTTAGTCTCGCGAACAATCGCATCAAAAATCAATGCTTTAGTTTCACGATCATCAGTAGGTACCTTAACCTTGATTAATTCGTGAATGTCTAAAGCGCTGTCAATCTCAACCAAAACACCTTCGGTTAAACCGTTAGCACCAAGTAATACAACAGGTTTTAAACTGTGTGCTTGACCTTTTAAAAACTGCTTTTGTTTGTTCGATAATTTCATGTTGTTACAAATTTTGCTGAATATGGCTTGAATTAAGGGTATTCTAACGCCATCTAGAGAATATTACTAATTAGTTACGTATTAATTTTATGGCAAATAAAAAACATTCAGCCAGTTCTAAGCGTTGGCTGAAGGAACATTTCGACGATCCTTATGTTCACGAAGCGCAAAAGAAAGGCTGGCGTTCTCGTGCGGTATTCAAATTAGACGAAATTCAAAACAAAGATAAATTAATCAAACCATCAATGACGGTGGTTGATTTAGGTGCGGCTCCAGGTAGTTGGTCACAATACCTAGCAGAAAAAGTAGGTGATAATGGTCAAGTCATTGCGTGTGATATCCTACCAATGGATTCGCTAGCAGGTGTCGACTTTTTGCAAGGCGACTTCCGTGAAGAAGCAGTGCTTGATGCGTTATTAACTCGTATTGACGGAAAAAATGTTGATGTGGTGTTTTCTGACATGGCACCAAATATGAGCGGCAATACATCTGTTGACCAAGCTGGTAGTATGTACCTAGTAGAACTTGCGTTGGATATGTGTCACCAAGTTTTAAAGAAAAACGGCGCATTTTGTGTCAAAGTATTCCAAGGCGAAGGATTTGATCAATACTTGCAGGACGTACGTAATAGCTTTAAAGCGGTAAAAATTAGAAAGCCCGATGCTTCGCGTGCCCGTTCTCGGGAAGTTTATATAGTGGCGACAGGCTACAAACTGTAGTACAGTTGTGCAGCGTTAAGTTGAATTTAAATTAATTGGATACAAGAGGTTAACCCCTTGAGCGATATGGCGAAAAATCTAATACTCTGGCTGGTCATTGCAGTAGTGCTAATGTCAGTGTTTCAGAGCTTTAATGGTGGTGATCAAGTTGATCGCCAAACAAGTTACACTCAGTTTGTAAGCGATGCTCGTAGCGGCGCTATTCAAGAAGTTTCAATCGAAAGCACAACAGGTACTATTACTGGCACCAAAACAAACGGTGAGCGCTTTCAAACTATCATGCCAATGTATGATAAAGACATTTTGAACGATTTATTAAAAAGCAATGTCAATGTGAAAGGTGTAAAGCCTGAAGAGCAGTCTTTCCTCGCCAGCATTTTAATCTCTTGGTTCCCAATGTTACTGCTTATTGGTGTATGGATTTTCTTCATGCGTCAAATGCAAGGTGGTGGCGGTAAAGGCGCGATGTCTTTCGGTAAGAGCAAAGCGCGCCTGATGAGTGAAGACCAAGTTAAAACTACTTTTGCTGATGTTGCTGGTTGTGACGAAGCAAAAGAAGATGTAACTGAGCTGGTTGACTTCTTACGTGACCCATCTAAATTCCAAAAGCTAGGTGGTAGCATCCCGAAAGGCGTACTAATGGTAGGTCCTCCGGGTACAGGTAAAACGTTACTTGCAAAAGCCGTTGCAGGTGAAGCAAAAGTGCCGTTTTTCACAATCTCAGGTTCTGATTTCGTTGAAATGTTCGTTGGTGTTGGTGCATCACGTGTACGTGACATGTTCGAGCAAGCGAAGAAAGCCGCACCGTGTATCATCTTTATCGACGAAATTGATGCGGTAGGCCGTAAACGTGGCGCCGGCATGGGTGGTGGTCACGATGAGCGTGAGCAAACACTTAACCAAATGCTTGTAGAGATGGATGGTTTTGAAGGTAACGAAGGTATTATTGTTATCGCAGCAACCAACCGCCCTGATGTATTAGACCCAGCGTTATTACGTCCTGGTCGTTTTGACCGTCAAGTTGTTGTTGGTTTACCAGACATTCGCGGACGTGAACAGATCCTAAAAGTACATATGCGTAAAGTACCACTAGGTGACAACGTAGAAGCGGCTGTAATTGCACGTGGTACGCCAGGTTTCTCTGGTGCTGATCTTGCTAACTTAGTTAACGAAGCTGCGCTATATGCTGCACGTGGTAACAAGCGTGTTGTAAGCATGGCAGAGTTTGATGCAGCAAAAGATAAAATCATGATGGGTGCAGAGCGTAAGACCATGGTGATGAGTGAGCAAGAAAAAGAAATGACTGCTTACCACGAAGCGGGTCACGCGATTGTTGGTCGCATGGTGCCTGAACATGACCCTGTGTATAAAGTATCGATTATCCCTCGTGGCCGTGCACTGGGTGTCACTATGTACTTGCCAGAGCAAGACCGCGTGAGTCACTCAAAAGAGTTACTTGAGTCAATGATTTCGAGTCTTTATGGTGGCCGTATCGCTGAAGCTTTAATCTATGGCGAAGATAAAGTAACAACGGGCGCAAGTAACGATATTGAACGTGCAACTGATATTGCTCGTAAAATGGTTACTCAGTGGGGTCTAAGTGAAAAGCTAGGTCCATTACTTTATGCTGAAGATCAAAACGAAATGTACATGGGTGGCGGTGGTAGCCGTGCTATGAGCATGTCAGATGAAACAGCTAAAGTTATCGATAGTGAAGTGCGTTTGTTCTCAGACCGTAACTACCAACGTGCTGAGCAAATATTAAAAGATAACATCGACATTCTTCATGCGATGAAAGATGCACTTATGAAGTACGAGACGATTGATGCGGGTCAGATTGATGACTTAATGGCTCGTAAGCCAGTTCGTGAACCTCGTGATGTTCATGACCGTCGTCCAGATGATAAAAAATCTACGGCTCCGAAAGTAGAATCGGCACCCGAAGAGACAAAAAGCGAAGATTCAGTAAAAAAGGATGAAACAAACCTTGATGACAAAGCTGAATAATCGCTAAAATAGAAAAAGCAAAAGCCCCGCATGCCGGGGCTTTTTTGTAGCAGAAAACAATACTGTATTTTTTGCCATGGAAGCAGTAAAGGTGATCGATGACCGCTATTAAATTACCCCGAGGTCGCACTTTACACCTCGACGACCCTATTGTAATGGGGATTTTAAACGTAACCCCTGACTCTTTCTCAGATGGCGGCAACTACTGTCAGCTCGACAGCGCTGTCAAACAAGCGCAAGCTCTTCTAAATCAAGGCGCAAAAATTATTGATATTGGTGGTGAATCCACTCGCCCAGGCGCACCTGATGTGTCTTTAGATGAAGAGCTAAAACGCGTAATCCCATTGGTTAAAGCACTTAGGCAAAGTAGCGATTGCATTATTTCTATAGATACCAGTAAAAGCGAAGTGATGCGTCAAGCTATTATTGCCGGTGCTGATATCATTAATGATGTAAGAGCATTGCAAGAACCTGGGGCTATAGATGTACTTGCTGAGTACCCAGATGTGGCTATTTGTTTAATGCACATGCAAGGGCAGCCACGAACTATGCAAAGTAATCCGGTATATACTGATTTATTTGCAGACATAAATCGTTTTTTTGCCGAGCGTATTGCAGCATGCGAGCAAGCGGGTATTCAGAAACATCGAATTATACTGGATCCAGGTTTTGGATTTGGAAAAACACTGGCTCATAACTATCAAATCCTTGATAGGTTTGATGAGTTTAATCAATTTAATCTACCAGTGTTAGCAGGCTTATCACGCAAATCAATGATAGGTAACTTATTAAAAAGAGACACGAGTGAGCGTTTAGCAGGTAGCTTAGCGGGAGCATTAATTGCGGCCCAAAATGGCGCTAAAATTATTCGTGTACATGATGTATTAGAAACAGTCGATGTGCTTAGCGTATGGCAAGCATGTAAGAAAGGAATTACAAATGAGTAAAACAAGAAAATATTTTGGCACGGATGGCGTTCGTGGCATGGTTGGGGAGTTTCCAATCACCCCTGAATTTGCTTTAAAACTAGGCTGGGCTGCTGGTCGTGTACTATCAAAAATTGGCACCAAGAAAGTTATAATTGGTAAAGATACTCGTATCTCAGGTTATATGCTGGAAACATCGCTTGAAGCAGGTTTAATTGCGGCGGGTATTGATGTTGTTCTTTTGGGCCCTATGCCGACACCTGCTGTTGCTTATTTAACCCAAACATTCCGTGCTGAAGCGGGCATTGTAATTAGTGCATCGCATAATCCATATCATGATAACGGTATTAAATTCTTTTCAAGCAGAGGCTTAAAGCTACCTGATGAAGTTGAGCTTGAAATAGAAGCTATGATGGATGAGCCTATGACCTGTGTTGCCTCAGACAAACTAGGTAAAGCTCGTCGTTTAGAAACAGCGGATGGTCGCTATATTGAGTTTTGTAAAAGCCAATTCCCACAAGGCCTGTCATTAGAAGGGTTAAAAATTGTGCTTGATTGTGCCAATGGCGCTACATACCACATTGCTCCTTCGGTAATGCGTGAGCTAGGCGCAGAGGTTATCTGTCATGCTTGCGAGCCAAATGGGGTAAATATCAACTTAGAGTGTGGTGCAACCCATGTTGAAACTCTTAAACGCAAAGTATTAGAACATAATGCTGATGTGGGTATTGCTTATGACGGTGATGGTGACCGCGTAATGATGGTTGATCATAATGGCAGAGTTTTTGATGGTGATGATATTGTTTACATCATTGCATGCCAAGCTGCTAATGACGATATTCTAGGTGGTGGTGTTGTTGGCACCGTTATGTCAAATATGGGCCTAGAGAATGCCCTAAAAGCGCGCGGCATTGGTTTTGCTCGTAGTAAAGTGGGCGATCGCTACGTGATGGAGCTTTTACAAGAAAAAGGCTGGAAAATTGGTGGTGAGAGTTCAGGACACGTATTGAATTTAGACCTGATCAGTACGGGTGATGGTATTATCTCGAGCTTACAAGTACTCGCAGCTATGGTCGCGCAAAATAAAACATTACAAGATCTAGGCGCTGGCTTTACAAAATACCCAATGAAAATGATCAACGTACGTTACCCTCAGGGCACAGATCCAACACAAGCTCAGGCTGTTATCGATATGGTTGCTGAAGTTGAAGCGCAACTAGGAGATACAGGACGAGTGTTACTTCGAAAATCAGGGACTGAACCTGTTGTTCGCGTGATGGTTGAAGCTGAGCAAGAGAAAATTGTACTTGATAGTGCTCAAAAAATTGCCGCAGTTGTTGAATCTGTGAGCAAACAAACCGTGGTATAACAATAACCTCTTGTAACTTAGGGCAAGTCGAGTTAGTATCTTGCCCGCTTTCTAATGTGGAGTGGAAATATGGCAGCACGTAAGCCGATGGTAGCAGGTAACTGGAAAATGAACGGCTCATTAGAGCTTGTTGAACAGCTATCTAGCGCTATTAAAGATGTTCAATCGGATGAACTTGATATTGTGGTTTTTCCACCATTCCCATTAATTAACGCTGTAATTCAGCAAGATGTTGTGGTTGGTTCACAAACTGTTTCTGAGAACCAAGCAGGTGCATTTACCGGTGAAGTAGATGCGCAACTGGTTAAAGACTTAGGCGCAACATACACACTTGTTGGACACTCTGAACGTCGTAGTATTTATGGCGAATCAGATGAGGTTGTGGCAGATAAATTTGCTCGTGCGCAAGATGTTGGTTTAACACCGGTACTATGTGTTGGTGAAAGTGAACAGCAACGTGAAGCAAATGAAACCGAATTAGTGGTTGCAGCACAAATTGATGCTGTAATTAACAAATTAGGTGTAGCAGCACTGAAGAATTCTGTGGTAGCATACGAGCCCGTTTGGGCCATTGGCACAGGTAAGACTGCCTCACCTGAGCAAGCGCAAGCTGTTCATAAGTTTATCCGTGAGAAAATTGCTTCTTTAGATGATGACTTAGCACAGCAATTAACCATCTTATATGGTGGTAGCGTGAATGAAAAAAATAGCGAATTATTATTTGCACAACCAGATATTGACGGTGGCCTAATTGGTGGCGCAAGTCTAAAAGCAGACTCATTTACTGCAATCTGCGAAAGTGCAAAAGGGACCGTATAAGATGTACGAAATTTTATTAGTAGTTTATTTAATTGTTGCTTTAGCTCTAGTTGGTATGGTTTTAATCCAACAAGGTAAAGGCGCAGATATGGGTTCATCATTTGGTGCAGGTGCTTCTGCAACCGTGTTTGGCTCATCTGGTGCTGGTAACTTCATGACTAAAACAACCACAATCTTAGCAACAATTTTCTTTGTGCTAAGTATTGTTCTAGGCAACCTAACAGCTGGTCAAATTAAAAAGACTGATGAGTGGGAAAACCTAGAAGCTGCGCCAGCTGTTGAAACTGTTACTCCTGCACAAAACGATGTGCCGGTAACAGAAGAAAAGAGCTCTGACGTACCAAATTAATTGGCTTAGGCTAATACCTGTTAAGCTGTTTTCATTCCTCAAGTAAACAAAAAGCTTAACAACATACAGAATTGTATGCGGATGTGGTGGAATTGGTAGACACGCCATCTTGAGGGGGTGGTGGCTTCGGCCGTGGGGGTTCAAGTCCCCCCATCCGCACCAAAATTAAATAGCCGTAACACAGTGTTACGGCTTTTTTCGTTTTAGTGCTTTATACAACACACGATGCACTTTTTTAGTGCCATTATTCTAATTTTATATCGTCATTTTTTATATCAAGCTGATTATTATCGCTTTTTAAACTTGGAGCACACCTTGCTTACTTAGTTGTATCTATTCTCTTAAGGATACAAAGATGGCGAGAATGAGTTATCTCAGTGCAATTGAGCGATATGAAGAACAACAATTGCTGATACACAATTTACTACTGTCTATTTTAGCGAGTGTGCAAGCTTCAATCACCAACGAACAAGACTATCAGCAACTTGTAAAACAGTATCCGTTCTTAGAGTTACAGTATTGCTTAAATGAGCAAGGTATTCAGCTCGGTGATAATGTCTGCTTTAAACGTCAGTACAAGAAGCATTTGGCAAATAAAGGAGCAGGGCAGGATTTAAGCGCTAGGCCTTATTTTTTATTAGTGTCGAGCGCTCCTGAGGCACATTTCACCTCTCCTTATATCTCGACAGCAACTAGGCATTTATGTATTTCTGCAATTAAACCGGTCGAAAAGAAACAAGGGGGCCATTATTTTCTTGTGATAGATGTCTGCTTAACTGAGCTGGTTGAATTTATTATGGGTGATACTAAACGTGCAAGCATGACCGCTTACTTTAAAGCTGGCTACGGCTTAATTGTTGGTTGTTTGTTTTGTTTAGTCTTTTATTTACTCTATCAAGTATTCATCGGTATGCTAGAACTGTTAATGAGTGAGCAGCCTCATTCTGATCCATTAAAACCTTTTACAATCATCATTTTCGTTACTCTTGCATTAGCCATTTTTGATTTAGGAAAAACAATTCTCGAGGAAGAAATTTTGATGCATAAAGATATCTTCCGCCATAGCTCGACTCGCCGCACTATCACGCGTTTTATTTCAACTATTCTGATTGCAGTATCGATTGAGGCATTATTAACTATGTTCAAGGCTGCGCTTGGTCAAACTGAGTATGTTATTCCTGCTGTGCTGATGATGTTTGCTGTGGCGGGGCTGTTATTGGCTTTAGCTATTTATGTTTATTTAGGTGCAAAAGCTGAAGACGTGCTTTCGCACGTCCAGCGTTTAAAGATAAAACATTAATTAAGGGCGGAGACTTTTATTTTTAAAGCGTCCCACCAATGCCAATACTTGGGTTTACATAGACAGGCCCAACTTTAAAAGGGGCATTAATATCAAGGCTAGCATAAGGTGTGCATGCATTTAGTAGCACTAAGGTGGCTGCTAGCGTGGCTATTTTTAGAATGCGTTTTTTCATTACATTTGCTCCTGAATTACAATACCTGCGCCAGCAGGATCACGAATAATGGCTACACTGCCATTTCGCACTTGTTGAGTCGGCGCCATAAGAACTACACCACCTGCGGCTTTTACTTTAAGGAGTATGTCGGAAATATTGGCAACTTTAATGTAGTTAACCCAGGTATTGCCAATGTTAGTGTCAGGCTTTTTAACAAAACCAATAGCCGGTTTATTATCGGCTGTTAGATATTTATAGTTATTCTCACCCAGTGTTTTAGTCTGAACAGAATAATTGCCAAGCGATTGATAAAAAGACTGACTTTGCTCAGGGTTGTCAGTCCAGACTTCTTGCCATATCCAACGATTATCACTGTATGTAGCAGCTGGGTCACCATTAACTGTGTTGATCAAAGAAAATACCGCGCCTTGCGGATCTTCTAATACTGCTATGCTGCCTCGTCCTTTAATTTCTGTACTAGCAATTAAAACTTTACCGCCAGCGGTGACTGTTTTTTCGCTTATTGCAGCGATATTGTCAGTACTTAACATGCTCAGCCAATGACTGGCATTTTGCTTATTATCAAGCTCAGCCATACCTGCAATTAATTGACCGTCTGAGGTAGCGAGTAAATAGCTGTCGTTAACCTGCTTAAACTGCCAACCAAACACATCGCCATAGAAGGCTTTAGATTGTGCTAAATCAGGGGTAATAAGATCGTGCCAAACTACATGACCAATATGCTTGGTACCTGTATCGCTAATAGCAGGTAGTTCGCTAGAGGTGAGTTGACAGCCTGTAAGTGAAATCGCAGTGGCTGCGGCTAAAATGGCAACACGCAAAGGGGTAGGTAATTTCAAAGTTTGCTCCTTGCAAAATGGGGTCAACTAAAAGCATAGACTATTTATTGTTTGTTATTCAATCAAAAGTAAGAGGAGTTAATGAAGATTTAATTGCTTTTAGCTAAGCGCTACAGGTTTACTTTCTAAAAATTTTAACCTTGTCTGTTTGCATGCAAATGAATGGTGAGATCAAGGAAGGAGTTGTTTTGGGTAAAATTATGCTATTTGTAATACATATTAAGGAGGATGTTATTTAAAATTAATAAAAAATAAAATAATTATACATGTTTTCACAAAACTGACATATAATGCCCTTCCAGAGGAAAGATGCTTATAGCTAAGCGTCTTTTTTTATGCCTGAAATTTATGGGCGAAAATACACACACGGTATCCTTTGGAGTTTTAATTGAAATTACGTCATCTCTCACAGTTAACTGTGGCCATTGTTGCTGCATTATCTACTTCAGCGTTTGCTGAGCAAGAAAAAACCTCTGCTAAACAAGATGCTTTCGAGAAAATCGAAGTAACAGCGCGTAAGCGTACAGAAAGCATTTTTGAGTCGCCAACAGCGGTGACATCAATCGGTGAAAACCTGATTGATAAAGCAAACATGAGCAACCTAGAAGACATTGGTAAATACGTACCTAACCTAAACATCACCCGTTATGGTGTAGGTAATGCGGCCCATGCATCCGTGTTTATTCGTGGTATTGGTTTACAAGACCACGTGATCACAACCGATCCGGGCGTGGGTGTTTACCTAGACGGTGTTTACCTTGGTCGCCAAATGGGCTCAAACTTATCATTACCAAATGTTGAGCGTGTAGAGGTGTTACGTGGTCCACAAGGTACTTTGTACGGTCGTAACACATTAGGTGGTGCAGTAAATATTATTACTAAGCAACCTGGTGATGATGGCATTGTAACGACAACGGCAAAAGTAGGTAGCCGTGGCCGTTTAGCGGGTGACGTTTACTTTAATAACAGCCTCACCGACACTGTAAGCATGTCTGCAAGCGTGTCTTATAAGCAACGCGATGGTGTAGGTGAAGCGATCAACCTTGCTAACCCAGAAAAAGAAATCGGTGAAGAGCAAGAGTTAAGCGGTCGTATGGCGCTTAAATGGCAAGCAAGCAGCGACTTATCTTTTGTGTTCTCAATTGATGGTGTTGATAACGAATCAGGCCAATCACCATACACAATTGAACTAACAGCGCCACTGGATCCGAATGACCCATTCAATGGTGATTTCCCATTACTAACAGAAGATATGTTACCAAGCGATCCTGATGATTTAGCATCAACCGTAGCAGGTATTGAGTCGACAGCTTACTCAGGCTGGGGCACGTCTTTAACCGCTGATTGGGACATCAATAATACGTATACAGCAAAGTTCATCACTAGCTACCGTAGCTCAGAATACGAAGGGGGTCTTGATGATGACGCTGTTGCCCTTAACTTATCTGAATTCCCTGAAGAAGGCGGCGCAGATCAATATTCATTCGAAATCCAGTTAAACGGTAGCTTCGATAACATGGACTTTGTATCAGGCTTATACTTCTTTAATGAAGATGGTTTCACAAGCTCTGGCCCGTTTGTATTTAGCCCATTCAACACACCTGATGGCCTTTTGAATGATGGTACTACAGCGTCTTTTGGTGATTACGGTTACTTTGATATCAACCAAGAGACTAACTCATACGCAGCTTATATCAATGCGAGCTATGACCTAAGCGACGATTTAACGGTGGGCGGTGGTCTACGTTATTCGAAAGATAAAAAAGAAGCCGATGCCTTATTCCCAACGTTTGCGACACGTAAATACGTAAGTGCTGATTTTGATGCAGTAACATGGGATTTAAACGCGTCGTACCAGCTTAGCAATAACATGAATGTGTATGGCCAAATCCAAAAAGGTTATCAAACAGGTGGTTTCCCACCGCGTCCATTTGGTGGTCCTGATCAATTTGTTTCTTTCGATGAAACCAAAGCTATTAACTACGAACTAGGCCTTAAAGGTCAGGTACATGAAGATGTATCTATGATGCTTGCTGTGTTTGTTACTGACTACACAGACCTTGCATTACCATTCTCAGATCCAACTGCAGGTGGCGGTTTCGTTACTATCGTAGAAAATGCGGGTGAATCTAAAGCACAAGGTATCGAGCTTGAGACAACAATTGCATTTACTGATGACTTTACGCTACGTAGTGCTATTGGTTACCTAGATTCAGAAATCACAGAAGTAGATGACGGTGTATTAGGTATTGGTAAAGGTGATTCACCAGCACTAACACCACGTTGGACTGTGATGGTCGCACCTTCTTATTTCATTGATTTAAGTAACGGTGGCACAGTGGCAGTAAACGCAAACTACTCTTACCGTAGCGATATGCAAGGTCAATCAGTTTTCAACCAAAGTGAACACATTGATTCACGTGAATTAGTTGGCTTTAACATCTCTTACTTAAACCCGAACGGTGACTTTGAAGTGACTCTTTACGGTGAGAACGTGTTAAACGAAGTTTATGATGTAGGTCGCTTACAACAATCTGGCTTTGTTGGCGTGATGCGCAGCAACGACCGCAGCGAATTTGGCTTAAAATTCAAAAAAGAATTTGAGCTTTAATTACTAACAAAAAAGGGCAAGTAAATACTTGCCCTTTCTTTTTAATTATTTTTCTCTTGTTCGCGCTTTTCGCGCGCTTCTCTTAATTCTTCAGCCAGTTCTTTTGCTTTTTGCTTGGTTTTTTCGGTAAGTTCACCTGCTGCTTCTTTGCTTTCAATCCATGCGTCTAAGGCAATCTCTTTACCGTCGTCATACATGTTTAAGCCCATTTTTTTACTCTCTTCGAGTAATTCTTGCAGCGAGTCATCATTAAACTCATTGGTGGCGTCTTTTACGTCGCCCCAAGCGTCATTAAGAGCTTGCTTTACTTCTTCTTTTGCTTCGCTAGCATCTTTCTTTGCTTGCTCGGCATCGTCACATCCTGTTAAGGCTATACAGCCTAATAAAACTAAGCTTGCTAATTTTTTCATAATTTTCTCTAATGGTTATCCAACTCCACAAGCAGTATAAACAAATAAAAATGAACATAGCTAGAACAACACGTTTAAGTTTTCGATTAATGGATGGCAATGATGCCGAGCTTTTATATGAGCTCGATAACGACCCAGAGGTAATGAAATATCTAACTCGTGGCAAAATATCCAGTATGCAGACCATCAAAGAGGTATTTATTCCACGCTTGAATGCATATCGTAATGAGCAAAAAGGGTGGGGGCTTTGGCAGGTAAATATCATCGAGAGCAATACATTTATCGGCTGGGTATTAGTACGGCCTATGGGCTTTTTTGAACAGCCTGATTACAGTGATTTAGAAATTGGTTGGCGCTTTAAACAAATGAGCTGGGGTAAAGGTTATGCGTCTGAGGCAGCATTAGCTGTTGCCCATGCGGTATGTCAGGATCCAACAGTTAAATCGCTCTCAGCAACAGCACTGAAGGATAACATCGGCTCTATTAAAGTGATGGAAAAGCTGGGGCTTAAATTTATTAAAAACTATAACCATACAGATGAGCACGGCCAATTACCTGCGGTGCTCTACTCTTGTCCAAAAGAGCAATTAACACCATTTGAACACAACTGATTGACCCAACCAGCTTTAACATGCGTAAATGGGTGAAAGTTTCATCAATAAAAAAGGAAGTTCTATGACTCATATAGTTAAGTATGCAGCGCGATTATGTTTCGTAGCCGTATTATTTTGTCATCAGTCACTACTTGCTAAGCAAGCAGCTGTGGCTATGCCTGATAGTTACAGCAGCGACACCGCTCGTGCCATTTTAGAGCAGGGGGGTAATGCAGTTGATGCAGCAATTGCTGCACAATTCGTATTAGCAGTTACTTTACCTGAAGCCGGTAATATTGGCGGTGGCGGTTTTATGCTGATCCAAAAAGATGGCAAGGGTGATTTTATTGATTACCGTGAGACGGCTCCAGCTGCTGCACACAGAGATATGTATCTTGATGAAAAAGGAAATGTCATCGATAACATGTCGGTATACGGTATTCACGCAAGTGGTGTACCGGGCAGTGTTGCAGGTATGTGGCTTGCGCATCAAAAGCATGGCAGTTTAGAGTGGAAGACTCTGCTAGAGCCTGCAGTTAAGTTAGCAGAGCAAGGTTTTGTGGTTCATCCAAAATTAGCCGCTAGTATTGAGCGTTACATTGCGCGAATGGCTAAGAAGTCGGTTAACATTAACTTTTCAGATTACTTTGCTGATGCCAAAGCAAAAAAGGTTTTCAAGCAGCCTGAACTTGCCGCCACATTAAAGCGTATTCGTGACCAAGGTAAAGCAGGCTTTTACGAAGGTGAGACTGCGAAAATCATTGCGACGTTTATGAAGCAACATGGTGGTATTATTACTGAGCAAGACTTAAAAGCTTATGAAGCTAAATCGCGTACACCAATTAAAGGTAACTGGCGTGGTTACGAAGTGCTCACATCGCCACCGCCAAGTTCAGGTGGTATTGCTATTTTACAGTGGCTAAAAATGTACGACCTTGCAAAGCCAAAAGGAACACTTGAGCACAATTCAACAACCTATGTCCATATTTTGGCTGAAGTAGGTAAACGCGTATTCGCCGACAGAGCTGAATATTTAGGCGACCCAGATTTTTATGAAGTGCCAAAAACTGCATTGCTTGCAGATGATTATCTCGCCAAGCGAGCAAGTACAATTCGTCCAGATGCCATTTCAACTACCGAGAACATCAAACCTGGTTTACACGAAAGTGAACAAACAACGCACTTTTCTATTCTAGATAAGTGGGGCAATGCGGTAGCGAATACCACGACGATAAACTTGAGCTTTGGTAGTGGCGTTGTTGTTTCTGGTGCAGGATTTATTTTAAATGATGAAATGGATGACTTTAGTGCCAAGCCAGGTGTGATGAATGTATTTGGTGCAATTGGTGGTAAAGCTAACGAAATTCAACCACATAAACGCATGCTAAGCTCAATGACACCGACCATTCTACTTCAAGATAACAAAGTTAAAATGGTAACTGGTTCGCCGGGTGGCACCACGATTATTAGCTCTGTGTATGAGTCTATTTTAAATGCCATTGAATTTGATATGACTGCAGAGCAAGTGGTAGACAGCCCACGTTTTCATCACCAATTATGGCCTAAAAATGTGATTCGATACCACACAGGTCTTGAACCAAAAGTTGTCAAAGCCCTTGAGAAAATGGGTTATACACTTGATGAGCGCCATTTTGGTGATATGCATGTGATCATCAATAAAGACGGTAAATTAGATGCAGCCTCTGAAGCATCTGGCCGCGGTAAGGCGATGGTGTTTTAATTTCACCTTAACCCAGGCACAAAAAAAGCACCCTCGGGTGCTTTTTTGATTTGATTAGTTGTTTAACCAATCGCTGGAATAAGCCCCGCCATTTGTAAACCTTGAGCACTAATAATAAGCACACCAAACAAGGCGGCCAGTGCTAAACCAATATTACCGCCTTTGACTTGATAACCCGCGTCAGGCTTGCTGCTTCGTTGCTTATAGACCATAGCAACCGGTAAAAACACCGCTAAAATAACCAGCGCGATGGCGGCGTAGCCAAGCGCCATAATAAACCCTTGCGGGTAGAATAGCGCAAAACCAAGCGGTGGAATAAAGGTGATCAAGGCTGTTTTGATACGATCTTTACTGCCATCACCTTTTTTAAATGCATCAGCAAAAAAGTCGAATAAGCCTAAACTCACCCCTAAGAAAGACGTGGCCAACGCTAAATCAGCAAAAATGTTTACTGCTGTGGCAACATGCGGGCTGTGAGCAATGCTAGCGACACTGCTTACGAATCCAGGTAACCCTTGGCTTTGTAGCAAGTCGCTTTGACTCATCATGCCTTGGCTAAGTAACTGCCAAAAAATGTAAATCACTAAAGGCAGGGCTGCACCAGCCACCATCACTTTACGAAGTGTTTTGATATCTAAACCCACGTATTTCACGATCGACGGAATAGAGCCATGAAAACCAAATGAAGTAAATACCACCGGGATTGCAGATAAAATCAGACCTTGTTCAATCGGCATTTCAAGTAAGTGTTGGCCGTGAACATATGGTGTCAGCATATAAAATAAGCTCGCTAGTACGCATACCTTTATAGTGAAAAGTACGCGGTTAAGTTTATCAACTTTACTAGTGCCGAGCGTAACCACCGTACCAATTACCACAGCCAGAATGACTGAACCAACTTGCGGCGCTAAAGACAGAGATAAACCAGAGTTAAGCTTTTCTTGTAATTGTGCACCGCCACCTGCGATATACGCCGCGCATAATGCGTAAAACAAAAACATCACTGAAAAGTTAGCCACCCATTGTCCACGTTTACCCAACCATGATTTAGCTAAGGTATTGAGGGTTGCGTCTCTGTCGGCATATTGATGTAGCTCTAGCATCAATAATGCTGTGTAGGTCATTAAAATCCATGTAAGTAAGATAAGTGATAACGCTGTTGTGAAACCAAGCCCTGCTGAGGCGATAGGCAATGCCAGCATCCCTGCACCTATGGTGGTGCCAGCAACAATTAACATGCTACCTATTGTTTTATTTTTAAGCACTTTTTGCCCCTTAAACTTCGTGAGAGGCAAGCAAGATATAACTTGTTTAACAAAACTTAAATAGTTTTGTTATAAATCAAAGAAATTAAATGTAACTTATGATTTACATGTGCAAACAGGCCGTTGAAAACGCCTAGAAACTTTATGGAAAATTGTCTGAGTTTTAGTGTTGACAAAATCACCATTTGGGTGGATTCTTAAGCTTCTTCAACTTACTTTTTAAATACCATGATGCAGCTAAACCAACGACCAACAAACAATTGTATGCGCCTGACCTCATCAGTCGTATGGTCTGTTATGTGCTGCGGTTAATTAAGTAAGTTTTACTAACCGCGTTCTAAGCGGTTGGTTATTTCTCTTTTAAATTCTCTTCCGCTTTTTTCGCCTTTTTAAAGGAATAAGCTTGTGCCTGTTAAAGCCTCATATTTTTTAATGGTGGTGATTTGGTCAACAACACCACTGGGTATTGTTTGGAGTAGTGAAACGGTAGCGCCGACCCTAGCCGTGTTTTTACGCATGCTGGTGGGACTGGTGTTGGCTGCCTTTGTCGTTGCTGTGGCTAATATCCGAGTGCCTTGGCATCGCCGCGCTTTGTTCCTCTATGGCTATTCGAGCATTGGTATTTTTGGTGGCATGTTATTAAGCTACATGGCCGCTAAAACGGTGCCTTCAGGGTTAATCTCGTTGATGTTTGGCCTTGCGCCAATTTTGTCGGGCTTACTTGCGCAAAAGATCTTGAACGAACCTAAGTTCAGTGCGGTTAAGCTTGCGGCACTTGGTTGCGCCTTAATTGGCTTATTTTTAGTGAGTCAGCGCCATATTCAAGGTGGGGTAGAGCAGCTTAGTGGTCTGCTATATGTATTTATGGCAGTGTGCTTTTTTAGTTTAAGTGGCGTGATGATCAAACGGGTAAGAATTGCTATTCACCCAATGGCCACCACATTCGGTGCTTTAGTATTTGTAACGCCACTGTTTTTTATTACTTGGTTGCTGGTAGATGGCCAACTTAATAGCCAGATGTGGAGTGCAAAATCACTGTACTCAATTGTTTACTTAGGCGTGTTTGGCTCACTAATTGGTGCGCTGGCGTATTTTCATGTATTGCAAAAATTGAACGCGAGTACAGTAGCATTAACAACGTTGATCACACCGAGCTTTGCAATTGCCATAGGCGGCTTATTAAACGATGAACCAATTGATCAAGAGCTGGTAATTGGTGCAACGGTTATTATGATAAGCCTAGCGTTCTTCCAGTTTGGCGATAAATGGATAAAACGTTTTAAAGGTATCAAGCCATTAGAAATGGGTTAAAGCGAGTAGCCGCAATAGCGGCTACTACATTTTAGCAATTTGAATCACTAAACGGCGGTTTGTGTTCCGGCCAAGAATGTTGTCGTTACTGGCAACATGGCGTTTTTCACCGTATCCTTCAGTATCAATTTTATTTTCATCAATACCTAAGCTAACTATATAGTCTTTAATCGCTTTTGCGCGCTTTTTAGATAATTCGAGGTTATTCCAGCGGCCGCCGTAACTATCGGTGTAAGACGAGATTGATATAGAGGCAATACTCGTATCGTACTTTAAGTATTCAGCTATTTTCTCCAAGCGCTTTTGCGATGTCTTAGTTAAGTTGCTGCTGTTTGGTTCGTAATTCATTACAGTGAACGAAATATCTTCGAAACTGTAGGGCAACATGGCATCGCGACATTGTAAAAATGCCCAGTAGGCTTGCTTGAAGTTAACACTTGATAAGCCAACGGCAATTTTATCGGCACTGTTTTGCCAGTCTTGGTAATAAAATGTCGGTTGGTAACCTTTTTCAAGTTCTGTGAGCATCTCCCACGCAGTTTTATTACCCAGTTCGCCGTCAAACTTTCTTAACAGCTTCATATTAGCTAAATCACGGGCTGGGATGCCTGCACGCCAGTGTGGTGGCACTGCTTTTAAGCCTGCAATGCTGTAGTTATCTGGCCTAACAACCATATCAAGATTAAAGTTAACGTCTTTATTTTTACTGGCCGTGGTGCTAAAAATAGCCTCACCATAGTAAGGAACTTCATGATTTAATTGGCATTCTAAGCGAGATGTTTTAACCATATTCCAGTTAGAAGTATCTGCTGTTGCAGTGTACTCACGCATAGCTGCGCTTGTATGTGTGGCAGCAAATAGCGACATAAGGCTTAAACTTAAAGGGAGTAATGAAAACTTCATCACGGTAAATCTCCAACAAATCATCAATGCCAATTAATTGGCAAGTTTGTGTGCTAAATAGTTAAAACTGCATAGCACAGCGCTAGCTGATTAGTTTAAAGCAAATAATGTGCCTAAAAACTTGTTAAGAATATACGATTTCAGTGTATTACCCCTAGCAGAGCAGCCGTGGTTTTTGACATAATAGCCAGCTTACACTGGCAAACCAAGAAGACTATGGAAAATACTGAACAAACTCTTTTCGCAAAACGCTTTCGTGGCTTTTTTCCTGTTGTGATTGATGTTGAAACTGCAGGCTTTAATAAAGACACCGATGCGCTATTAGAAATTGCCGCATCTGTATTAAAAATGGATGAACACGGTGTGTTAAGTATTGATCACACAGTTCATTTTCATGTTGAGCCATTTGAAGGCGCGAATATCGAGCAAGCGGCTATTGAGTTTAATGGTATTGATCCGTTTTCAGCTTTACGTGGTGCTGTACCAGAAGAAGAAGCGATTAAAGAGATCTGTAAAGTTGTGCGCAAGGCACAAAAAGCAGCAGGTTGTCAGCGTTCAGTGGTTGTAGCACATAACGCAGCGTTTGATCACGGCTTTCTAAATGCAGCGATTGAGCGTTGTAAAATTAAGCGTACACCATTTCATCCATTTGTTAGCTTTGATACCACTTCACTTGCAGGGCTTGCGTTAGGGCAAACCGTTTTAGCCAAAGCATGTAGAGCTGCTGGCATTGAGTTTGATAACAAACAAGCTCACTCAGCGCTTTATGATACCGAACGCACCGCCGAGCTATTTTGTTTGATCGTTAATCGCTGGCAGCAACTTGGTGGTTGGCCACTACCAGAAACCGAAGTAACTGAAGAAGAACAAGACTCAGCCGCTAAAACGACTGAGTAATTTTTCCTTCAACATAGCGCAGCATATTAGGAGGGTAGATACGTGAAAACTGTTTACTCTCTTGCGCAATCTTAAGCTCCACCCCTGGGTGCATCAACTCATTTACTTTAAGCCTGCTTGTTGCTAGTAATCGTGAAATTTTTAGTTTGACCAAATGCTTTTTCTTTTTCGTACTGGCCGTTTTTAACTTAATTTGCTGCTCACTTGCAGTAATCTTATTAATGTAATGAGCCCGTTGTGTTGCATCTGGGATCTTGTTGGCTTTTTTGCGTGCTTGCTGAAGGGCAGCGGCTTTTGTTGCTAATAACTTTTCAAAGTCATTAATTTGTTGCTGCTTTTGGCGTAAATCATGCCAGTACTGCGCTATAAAAACACGAGTTTTGGTGCCTGATGGCGCACCAAGCTCGCCTGTTTCAATTCGCATAGCATCTAAAATATTGCCACCAATAATTTTGCCGCGAGGATTGTTCGCTTTGCCCACACGAATAAGTCGTCTAGCACTTAAATCACAGTGCAATGCTTGGCGCTCTATAAACAGATCTTGCTGTGTTTTAATGTGGCAATATTGTGCATAACCAACAGAAATAGTGCGCTCGGCAGTAATATTGCAAGTAAAGGAATCTGCATTATCACGTTTACGACCAATCGCACCTAGCATAATTGTCACTTCGCTCTTGCTTTCAATAGTCGCTGATTCGACAAAACCTAAGACTGTAATATCGCCCGTTGCTTTAACGAACATACCATCTTTAACATCACCACTGATAATAACACTGCCATCAAACTCAACATGACCTGTACTTACATCAACATGATGAAAACACAATACATCATCAACACGCATACCACGGGGTAGGGCAACAGGCACCCCTTTAGCATCCGCGATCAGCATATTGCTATTAGCTGGGTCAATTCGTGTGCCTTCGAATGGTTCAAGAGGGAGATCTTTTCCGGGTTTAGCGGGTAAAACATCACCAAATACAGTAAAGCCATCTTCTCCACCGGTTGCAGGAACTCGTTGCATTAACGGCGTCCCAGGCTTAACTGTGATAATGGCACCTAAGTTGCGCATATCCACTTTACCGCCAGTGGTTTCTTGTGGGCTTAATACACGGTCTTGTGCTGTTGAGCATAAACGCACGAATTTAGCATCAGTGCCTTCTTTGGGCATTCTGCCATGTGCAATAATAGCGGAGTAATGGGCGCCGGGAGGCTGTTTAAATTGTTGCCCTAAAAATGTATCAAGCGCACGGATACTAACACCTTTTACAACACCGGCTTCAGCCAGCATTGCTTTAGCACAATCCATGCTGATAATTTTTCCACCGCGGGCAGTTGTTATACTTGCTTCAACCACCATGTTTTTTTCATCAATGCTAATTTTTAACTGTGCATCTACAGCTTTAGCAACAATCAAAGACTGAGTTTGGTAATGGCTACTTGGCGTGAATAGCTTGCCGATATTGGCATCTACTAACTCAAAATTAGCATAAGGCGATTGTTCAATCGCTTCTATCAATTGTGCACTATTGATAGGAAAACCCGCATCTCGTGGGTGTTTTTGCAAAGAGACATCACCACTTTGCTTATCGAAGGTAAACATCGACATTTAGTAAGTCCTGTAAAATACGGCTTGTTATTATAGTTATGTGTTGCTACAGGATTTTTATAGTAGAAGTAACAACAACGCCCATTTCAGCACAACTTTTGTACTATGTTAAGATAATGTATGCATTAAATGTAAAAATATGTATAAAAACTGATATTTCCTGTTTGAAATTTCAGCACTCAAAGGGACTTAGCAAAAATAACCTCATTAATGCCTTGAGTAAAAACGACTTACTCAGTTATACTGCTTGCACACTCTGAATGAGATACCAAATTCAGGGGCTGATTAGGATTCGACGGAATTCAAGACGCCCGAGGTGCATGTCGAGGTGCGGTTGGCCTCGTAAAAAAGCCGCAATTTAAAGTAATCGCAAACGACGATAACTACGCTCTAGCGGCATAATAGCCCGCTAGCACTTCTCCGGTGTATGTCTGTGGACCCGGTTCTGAAGTGTCACCCTACACAGACTCGCTGCGGAAACCCTGGCCGGGGTTGAAGGGCTAAAACTAAGCGGCCTCGCCTTTGCAGATCGTGTTCGTCCGAGCTGTAAAGGTTAACTAAAAGACGATACTAAGCATGTAGTACCAAAGGTCGAGGCTTTTCGGACGGGGGTTCAAATCCCCCCAGCTCCACCAATACAGGTTTTTAGATACGTTGCTAAAAACCATTAAAGACCCGCAGAGCTAGTTAATTCAAGCCTTGCGGGTTTTTTTATGCCCATCGTATAACCATTAATGACCGTTTAAAACTTGTAACAACCGCGATTTGTTGTAACACTAAACGTAACAACTGAAAAATAACGTAGGGATCGTTGTTACAAATGGCTATTCACAAACTCAATGCAAAACAAGTTGAAGCAGCTAAAGCAAGAGCCGAGGAATACCACCTTTCTGATGGTGGTGGCTTAAGGTTACGGATAAAACCCAGCGGTGGTAAATTTTGGATATATAACTACACCGTACCCGTGATAAAAAAGCGTAGCAATATGGGGCTTGGCTCATATCCAGATGTTAGTCTTGCTAAAGCTCGCGAAAGTCATAAAAAATATAAAGCCTTAGTGCTTGATAATATCGATCCTATCCACCAGCGCCGGCTAGAAGAAAAGCAAGAAAAAGAAGCTCACTTGCAAACATTTAAAGCGGTTGCTTTAATGTGGTACGAAAAAAAGAAAACAGAAATAAAACCACAAACAGCACAAGCGGCTTTAAATTTATTAACTAATCATGCTTTTCCTGCATTTGGTAATGAGCCAATAAGCCAATTAAAAGCGTTTCAAGTAATAGAGCTAGTGCGCCCCATAGAGGCTAAGGGCAGCTTAGAAACGGTTAAGCGCTTATGCCAACGTATCAACGAAGTAATGGTATATGCGGTGAACTGTGGGCTTATTGAGGCTAATCCACTTACAAACATTCGACAAGCATTTCAAGCACCGAAAAAAACAGCTATGCCGTCTATTAACCCTGATAGGCTACCCGAGCTAATGAGTGCGTTAAACCGCGCTAGCATCAAGCTACCAACACGTTGTTTAATAGAATGGCAGTTACACACCATGACGCGCCCAAATGAGGCTGCAACGGCTAAATGGCAAGATATAGACTTTAATACAGGCGTTTGGGTTATCCCCGCCGAGCAAATGAAAAAGGGCATTGAACAACGTATACCGCTGACCCCGCAGGTACTCGCCTTACTCGATGTAATGAAACCTATTAGCCAACATCGCGAATATGTATTTCCCGCTGATAGAAACCCCCGCAGCCATGTAAATGTGCAAACCGCAAACGCAGCAATTAAGCGCATGGGCTTTAAAGGTGAGCTGGTGGCGCATGGTTTACGCTCACTTGCTAGTACAACCTTGAACGAACAAGGCTTTGATCCTGATGTAATCGAGTCAGCACTGGCGCATGTTGATACAAACGAAGTTAGACGCGCATACAACCGTACAGACTACTTTGAGCGTAGAAAAAAAATGATGTGTTGGTGGTCTGAACACATTGAAAGTGCAGCGCAGGGCAGTAGCTCTCTGGCAGGAATTAAGGGATTAAAGGTGGTTTGATATGTATGAGGATAAGCTACTAATAGAAGCAAACTCTTTGATTAATACCATTAAGGCATCTAGAAATAAGGCTTTATCTGAAAAAGACTTTAGAAAGAAACTATTTGATTTAGATATATATTGCACTATGCATGGTAAAGCTAGCTACAAAGAAATAACTGATCATGAAATGCTCGGTTTGTTACTCATGGAGTTGAGTGAGTATGTTTCTGATGGAACTATAACATTTAAAGAGTTTAACTATGTTCTCGCTAATGTCAGGGTTTGGGTTAACGCTAAAAGTGCTAGTAAAAATCCTATTAACATTGATTTGGCTAGAGAAGTGTTTGATTCAAAATACTTTCCGCCTCCAAGGGCTTTTAGTAGGTTCAGTAACCAAGCAAACCAGTTGAGATTAAAGGGATTACAATTTAATAGTATTAAAATTTATAAGAAACAAGCTGAGAGTTTAGCTTTTAAATTTATGGATGGGTTTCTTGCTGTTGGCGCAACTAAAAAAGATGCTTCTATTTTTAGTGCGTATTTAGTCAGTAAGATTTGGGGTGGTAAATGTGGTCTAAAACAAATACCTTACAAAGCAGCTGTGATAAAGAGAAATTATAGTAAGACAGCTAAAGTTATGATCATTGAGGGCAAAAGTAGAACAGATTACATGAAAGCATTAATTGATAGTGAGCCAGAATATAAAAAAGGGTGGCTTTATGAGTTGGATAGTTTAAGAGAGAACGTTGATATAAATAGCCTTCATGAAGACTTGGTCGGTGATGATTACTGATGTAGGAATTTTTTTTTTTTTTTATTCCTCCAAAATAAAACCAAACACCTTGAAAATTGACCTCGAACTTTAACGAACCGCAACAAACGAGGTTATATGAAAAACTCACTTAGATTAATCCGTAAATCACAAGTTCAAGAACGCTATTCATGTGGCAAAACCCTTTGCCAGAATAAAATCAATGAGGGTTTAATCCCACCACCTCTAAAACTAGGTAGTCGTGGTGTAGCGTTTTACGAAAGTGAAATAAACGCAACACTCGCTGTCACAATCGCCGGCTACACCGATGAGCAAATTAAACAGTTTGTTCGTGACCTAGTAGCCAAGCGCAAAGACCTACTTAAACAATACACTCACTTGGAGGCAGCTAATGATTAATTTAAACGAGCTACCAACACCAATTACATTAGATGATTTAGAAAAATTAGCGCCAGCGGCTTTTGAGGAGTTAGTTAGAATGAACATTATTCACCGTTCTATTGTGCTTTCTTGGCTTAATGGGCTTTCAACAAGTCCAGTTGGTAGAGGCTATGCAGATGTTGAAATTGATAAAGAAGATGCAAAACATAGCCACCTTAAAATGAAATGCTTTATTGACTATAAAAGTAAGCGTGAAGTAGGGCGCAAAGTGTCACACTCTATGACTGAGTTACAACGATATGAGTTTTTTAACAATCGTGAAGAGCAGCGCGAAAAGGTGAAGCGTAAAGTGAAAAGGGAGAGAGAGCAAAGGGCAAAGAAGAGCCTAATCAAAATCCTTGAGCAACTAGGCATTGAACAAGTGCAAACCATTATTGTGACCGAGCATTTAAAGATTACTGGTGCGGCTAATGATTCAATATTTGATATAGAAAAGCCGACTAAGGACTAGTTAGACGGCTTAAAATTTTTGTTATATCAACTAGGCTGGTGCATGGCTAAATATGCACCAGCATTTACACAATACATTAAACGATACTGAATTGCTAATGAGCATTTTTTAAGTTATGTAAGTATGCACTATCGCTGGTTTGATTGCTCTACAAAGGCTCTTTTGGTTGCTGAATAACTTGCGGTCGCTAACGGCATTGAAAAATAGGTTTAGAAAGTCAGTATGTTAGTCATTGCAAACCTTACTTACCATAACAGCACTGAGATCTAATTGTTCGCTAATGCCTTTTTAGTATCGGTTATTTATATTATCTAAGGTCTATCTTTTGACAAGCTACCAATACAAGAGCTATTCACCAGTAATCAATCATAATGGAAATATGTGGATGGTTAATGCAGAGCCAAGCGGCATATACACCAACCAAATGAAAAGCATTTTAAATCAACTTGAAGCTGTTTTAACACACTATACCCAAGTCTTAATTATACGATTTGATATTGGCGTTCCTTATCAAACAAATGACAATCAATTTATCTTATTAGTATTTGAACGGTTGAATAAATACATAAAAAAGAACTATCAGATGCCAGTTTTCGGCTATCACTGGACAAGAGAGCAGGAGAAATCAAAGAAACAACATTATCATGCGGCTTTAATGCTAGATGCAAATAAAATCCGTCACCCTAAGAAGTTAAATAATTTTATTTTAGAGCTGGGCAACATTTTAAACGTTCGCCCATGGATACCCAAAAACTGCTTTTATAGATTTAAACGAATTGAGCATGACAAAAAGCAAGGTGCTATATATCGTTTGTCCTACTTAGCAAAAGCGCGTGGGAAAGGCTACAAGCCATTACAAACTAAAAATCATGGTAGCAGTCGAATAAAGAACAAAGTTAGCGCCTAGGCTTATAAAAAGCTCTAAAATTGTACTTCCCGTCTATAAAAGAACCTATCAAAACCTAACATTGAAAAGAGTTTTCTGACTCTTAAAAAGTAATCAAAACTTAATTTATAAACACCTTTATTATTTAATATAGACTTAGCAAAACTTAGCTTTGTGTTAAGTTCTGTTAAGATTAAGACAGTTTTGCGACTAATACGCATTAGTGAATGTACCTTTGCAACATTGTTACTAGGCTTTTGATGCATCACTTGCGCCCCTTAATCCTAAATTTTCCTAGCTTACGAACCTGATATTTTTTTCAATTGCATGAATGAATTACTCGCAGATTGAACATTTCCAGCCACCAATGGGTTTATTTATTATTTTCCAAACTATTACAAGGAGAAGCCATATCCCAGCAGTGGCAATAGTTAAAATAAGGTGAATGAGCAGCATAAAACCACTTGATTTAGAGCTGTTACGATGATGTTTTGTCGTTTTTCTACATCTACTACATTTCATTAATTTTTCTTCAATGATTACTGGCATATTAGTTCCTTTAAGTTAGTAAGTGCCATATAGTGATTAAAAAGTTCATAGTTGTAAGAGTAAAGCAAGGGTTTTAATAGTATCACTAATGCTTGTATTAGAATGACAAATGTTTAATTTTTTAGCAATGTAAATAGTTGGTATTTATTAAGCGTAAGATATTAAGTGACTAATGGGGTAAAATCATAACTACGTTAATGATTAACTTGTGATATTGGTTCAGAGGCAAAACAGGAAGTTGAACCTACGCAAAAATAAAAAGTAACAACAATCGTAACAACTCACACTGAGAATGTGGTGGATTGTATTGTTTTTCAATGGGTTAATGGTTGGGTTAAGACTCCCCCAGCTCCACCAAATATGAAAAAGGCTGCTCTCAGAGCGGCCTTTTTTATTTCAAAAAAACCAAACGGTTACAAAAGTTTATCAAAAAATATTAAACTGTTTCTTCTTAAAAGTACCTTCTCAGAAAATTCCTAAATTACATTATTGAAGTGGTTAAATTTTGACTTTATAGAAGCCGTTGCCTAGATAAGTTAGACAAATGAACACACAAGGATGTACTTATGGCTAATTTAATTATTT
This sequence comes from Pseudoalteromonas nanhaiensis, assembly GCF_051235485.1. Lineage (NCBI taxonomy): Bacteria > Pseudomonadati > Pseudomonadota > Gammaproteobacteria > Alteromonadales > Pseudoalteromonadaceae > Pseudoalteromonas > Pseudoalteromonas nanhaiensis. The sequence goes on from NZ_JBPNYQ010000014.1 coordinate 76,144, forward strand.
GTTGTGACGGAACCTGGAATAACCCAAGTCAAGAAGATAACGGCATACCCGCGCCCACAAATGTTGTAAAGCTTTACCATGCTCTAGCAAAAAAGGATGGTATGGGGAGTTACAAAAAGCATATTACCACCCAGGGCTTGGTGGTGAAGAAACAGGTTTAAAAGATTCGATTGTTGATGGAGCTTTAGGAAAAAGCATTAAGCGTCATATTTGTAGTGCCTATTACTGGTTGGCAAATAACTATTGCGATGGTGATAAGGTTTATATATTTGGTTTTAGTCGCGGCGCATTTACAGCAAGAAGTTTAGGCGGGCTACTTAATCTAGGCTTGCTTGATTTTAGCAAAATAGATAAAAGTGAGGAACAATGGGAGCATGTTCATAAGCATTTTGATAACTATAAATCAGGTGTTAAAACCATCAAACCCAGCCAGTTTTTAAATCAGAAAGCTGCTCTACCGATTCATTTTATTGGTGTATGGGATACCGTAGGGGCGCTAGGTATTCCTAATGATATGGAGCTTTTTAACTTATTAGATAACCCTGCCTCATGGCGTTTCCACGATACCACGCTTGGCAAACATATAAATATTGCTAGGCATGCAATGGCTATGGATGAAAAAAGGAGTAGCTTTTGTGTAACTCGCTGGACTGAGTATGCAAGTGATCGTGACGTTAAAGAAAAATGGTTTCCGGGCGTGCATTCTGATGTGGGCGGTGGATACAGCGATACTGACTTATCAGATATAACACTTGAATGGATGTTAAAAGAAGCAGCCGAAGCTGGATTAGTTTTTAGAGACGGAATATTTGAGCAATTGAAGCCAAATCCCGCAGGTGTGTTACACAACTCTTATAAAGGCATTTTTGCTAAGTTTAGATCACGACCTCGAAATATAGACTGTGTTGTTGCTGAAAACCAAGCGCACTTCCATGAAAGTGTGTTTCAACGACAAGCAGTCTCGCCTATAGAGCATCCTGAATATTGGCCAACAATAAAATTAGCAAAAAATGAATCTTCACAAGTAAATATCTTTGCAAAGCAGCATTGGACTCCTACCTATATTTATATGGAAAAAGGGGAGAGATATATTTTTGAATCTGAAGGATGTTGGCAAGATAGCAAAGATGTGTGCGACTGGTTAGGGACAGAAGATGGTAAGTTAACAGCTGGCGATATTATTAGATTTGCATCGTCTATTTGGGGGATGACAGAGCGCAAATTTAAGCAAGCAACAGAAAATAGATCTACAGATTTTTGGGGAACCAAGCGTGTAGAGCATATGCCTTGGTTTATCGCCGTGGGTTGCATTGCTAATGACTCAAACCAAGAAAAAGCAGTACCAAATGATGGTAGTCCTCATCCGCATCAGTATGTTGCGCTTCCTAGGCATCAAAATAAACCTAACGCTTTAAAAGTTGAATCTTCAGGGTATTTTTATGCTTTTCCAAATGATGTTTGGTCTCTGTACCGTAATAACCAAGGAAGTATTCAACTTAAAGTAACGCGTGTTGCTTAGGGGGCTATAAATGGATAATTCAGTTAATATGGTAGAAATTTTCCAAATGTTTCAGGCTCAATACTCACAAGTTGATAAGTTATGGAACTACTTCGGGGTCGTCAGCCTAGCTGTTGCAGGGTTTACCATAGGTAATGAGAAAGCGACTCGAACAATCAAAGAGCCTATAGCCATTGTTATTGGTTATTTAGCTTTTTGTGTGGGTAACTATACAGCATTGATTTATAGTCACAAATTCCTAGTTGTTTTAGCCAATAGATATAATGAAAAGGCATGCTCTAATGCGCTGAACCATTTAAAAGTAATTACCGTTGAGCGTGTTTCTGTGTTTTATATTTTAGTTGTAATTACATTTACTTTGACTATTTTAGTAGTCTCGTATTCGAGGCTCAAACTTAAGCAACATGGTGAAGGCTAAATATCAATTAGGCCTTATAAGAGTAATTTAATGTAAAAGATTAAGATAAGAACCCTTAAGTTGTAACTTAAGGGTTTTTTATTTATCAAACAACCAACTGAACGGCATCAATAATCGGTTTGTTTTCGATATCTATGGTGTCGATGATGTGTTTGTGTAGGCGCTTTTTGTGCTCGGCGAAAATAGCGCGTTTTTTATCGAACTGGCTGGCAAATTCGAGGGCGGTATTTAACAAGGCATCACTGTTTGGGCAGGCTTGTTCGATAACATGATCAGCGGCAAGTTCGTCTGCAGTAACACGGCGGCCCGTTAGCATCATCTCGTTAAAACGATAGTCTGGAATGGCTTTTTTAATGAAGGCGAGCATGCCCGGTAAAAACGGAATTGATAAGTCCACTTCGGGGAAGCAGAAGAAACCACGATCGCTTTGCATAAACCTAAAATCGCAAGCGCACGATAAAATTGCGCCATTACCAAATGCATGGCCGTTTATCGCTGCGATTACTGGCATTGGGAACAGTAATAGGCGTTTAAATACCGCGTCCATTGAGTGCATAAAGCCACTTACTTCTGCAAATTTCTGTGTTTTTAATGCGGGCATAAGCCAATCGGTGTCTATGCCTAAACTCCATGATTTTTCGCTGCTTGAAGTGATCACTAGAGCTTTGTGTTCAGGGTTACGTTCGATTTCGTCAAGGCAATTTAAAAAAGCCTCTGCAAAAGCAGGGTTATGGCGATTTTCAGCTGTTGTCATAGTTAAGATAGCAACAGATCCTTGTGTACTTACATTCATCAGTGTCATGCTGTGCCTTTAATTTTATTGTGTTGTGGGCATAGTTATAACCCATAGGTTTAACAAAATAAACCACAAGTCTGACCAGTTGTGAATTTAGGGGCACTTCTCTTTTGGTTGATATGGTCTTTTAGTCGAAAGGTTTTTTCGAATTGTCGCTAATAGTGGTGAGTCATGGTAGCGTTAGATCAAACACACTATTTAAAGCATAACAATGGATTTGATCAGTTGGCAGTTTTTGGGTGGAGATTTATTAAGTCCGATCAGCACAATAATGCTCATTGTGGTTGCGGGCTTTACTTCAATGATTTCAGCAGCTTTTGGTGCGGGTGGCGGATTAATGCTGCTGGTGATCATGGCATCTATACTTCCTATGAGTGTGGTTATTCCTGTTCATGGCTTAGTGCAGTTAGGCTCTAATGCAAACCGCTTTATGTTCACGTTTAAACATATTGATGGTGCTATGTTTGTGTACTTCTCTTTAGGGGGAGTCATCGGAGCATTGGTTGCTTCAACGATTGTCACATCAATTCCGCTTGAATTAATGAAAATAGTGGTCGCTGCATTTGTGCTTTATTTACTGTGGGGAGTTACGCCAAAGCTTAGAGAAACCTCAAAGTTATGGCGTGTTCTCGCTGGGCTTTGGACCACGTTTATCTCGATGTTTGTGGGGGCAAGTGGGCCTTTGGTTGGCAGCTGCTTATATGTAAATAATTATAATAAGCTTAAATTTACCGCCACATTCTCAAGCTGCATGACAGTGCAACATACCTTAAAAGCGATTTTATATGGGGCTGTCGGGTTTGCATTTTGGCAGTGGTTGCCGCTGGTTATGCTCATGATAGTGAGCGGTGCTTTAGGCACTTGGCTTGGCCTTAAGTTATTGCACCGCATTTCGTCAGATAAATTTAAAAAGATTTTTCGTTTAGTGTTAACGGTGCTTTCCCTGCAACTTGCGTGGCAGGGGATCATGGCTTTTAATATTTAAATAAACCTAGTTTAGCAACGATGCCGCGCTCTAATTCGTTGAGCTGGCCTATGGTGTTATCAAGGTGTTGAGCTTCTTGCGATAGGCTCTTAGCGCCTTGGTTAATGAGTTGCATGGTATTTAAGATATCAGCGGTCACACTGGTTTGCTCTTCAGAACTTGCTGCAACGCTCTCGTTCATTTGATTAATGGTATTGATTTGTTTAGCAATATCTTTAAACACTGCTTGGCTTTTTTGATTTGCTTGGCTTACTTTATCGCTCAGTGACTTGCTTTGCTCCGTAGCGGTTACGCAATCAGAGGTATTATTGTGTAGCGATACAATAATCGACTCAATCTCAGACGTTGAATCATAGGTTTTACTAGCAAGCGCTCTTACTTCATCGGCAACCACAGCAAAGCCACGGCCTGATTCACCAGCACGAGCCGCTTCAATAGCAGCATTTAGAGCCAGTAAATTGGTTTGCTCGGCGATACTTTTTATAACATCGAGCACTTGGCTAATTTCATTACTGCTGGCGTTTAGTTGTTTAACTACGTTTGATGTATGGTCAAGTTGTGCAGCTAACTCATCTACCATGTTGCCATTGGCATTCATATTTTGTTCGCCTTGTTGGCATAAGCGATGAACGTCGGTGGTTTGCTGCGCGGTTTGATTAGCTCCTTGGGCAATCTCTTTGGTTGCTTCACTTAACTGACTAAGCGCATTGGTTGCTGAATCAGTGCGGTTGTATTCAAGCTCCGCTTCGTTTTTAGAGCGCACTGAGGCTTCGTTTACAGTGCTGGCAATCATTTCAAGCTCGCTGGCTGTACTGCCTAACTCTGTAATTATTTCTTGTACTTGCGCTATAAAGCGATTGAAACCATCAACTAAATAGCCAATTTCATCATTCGATTGGTAGCTAATGCGTTTTGTAAGGTCGCCTTCACCTTTGACAATTTCATCAACAAGGCTATTTACGCTATCGATTGGTTTTATCACTAAAAGCCGCACGATATAAATAATCACCGCACCCAAGGCGATAAAAGAGACAAGTAAAGTAATAAACATGGTACGTGTTGATTCAGAAATAGTGCTATGCAGTGCTTGTTGTGAGTAACCAATTTTTATATGACCTATTAAATTATCTAAATAGTGTAAATCAATAGTTTTGCTAACCGATGCACTATTGCTTTGTTTAGCGATAGCGGCAAGTGGCTTATTGCGATGATCTGTCACTGAAATACTATGTACATGTTTGTTTTGCGAAAAAGCTTTAATAATCTGATTGATTAACGGCTCATCATAAGAGAATACCGGCTCAGCTAAAATAACCTGCATTTGCTCATTAAGGGCAGTGATGTCATCTTGCCATTGCTGTGTCTGATTCGACTTTGCCAGCAGGTAGTTTGCGCTGATCACGAAGATCACGCTTAGTAAAAGGCACAAAGACAGTGCCAAAGTCATTTTGTATTTTAATGATTTCATTGTGCGCTCATTGAAATGGGTTAAACCACAAAGGGCTATTTTTATTAGGTGTGTTCGACGATAACGTTGGGTTATCTAGCTCAATAACGCGACGCGAGCTTAAATTGGCTTTTGATAAAACCGTTTGTACTTGGCTGTCTGCCAAAAACATGGCGTTAAATGTGCCATCGGCAATCATCTCGTTTAGGGCATCATTTAGCTGTTTATGTAGTGTGTGATTGTTTTTGTTGACGAAAAAGTAAAGTGGTGCGGTGTACTTAATAACTAAGTATGGCTCAACAGTGAGGTTAAGCTCTGAGTGATTGGCAATTTCATCCCAAGGTTCATTCACCCCACGTGGGAAGTAGTCAAAGCGCTCGCCTTCAAGCATTGGAAATAAGTTAGGGTATTTTAATGTGGTAACAACGGGCAGTTGATTCGCTTTTAATATTTTCGTGTCTGGCCAAGTTTTACCTTGCCCAGCGGTGAAGCGTTTTAAATCTTGTAAACTAGTTACCGAGCTAAACAGCTCGCGATTTTGTGCTTTCACAATCGAGACTCGCATGCCAAGTAAGCCACGAAACAAGGGAATATAAACAGCTTGATAATCTTGCTCTAACTGAGTAGATGTCATGCTCCACATCACATCCAGTTGGTTGTTTTTTACATCGTTTAAGATACGTGCATTAGAGATATCTTTATTGGTTTCGTAAGGATGAACATACTCTAAGCCAGCACGTTCAATGGCGCTGATCAGTAATTTGTGGGGAAGGGAGGTATCGCCACTGTAGCTTTGTACTTTTACCGGTGCGGCAAAACAAGCCGACGTAAAAGCAAAGCAAAAAAGAAAAGCAAAATGACGCATAAAGCACCTTTGTTATTATTATGTAAACAATAAACTAAAGTGCTTTACGCGCTTTCTCAATCTTATTTCTTATGCATACGTATTCATACCAATCAGCAATAATACTTTGTCATTTTGAGGGATTAAACCTGTCGCTATCTACGTTAAAAATTTCTGATTTAAACAACTAAATAACGAAATTTTTGCCTTGCTATCAACAAGGTTTTCTTGCCTCAAAATAGATCACTTAATTAAGCAAATTGGTATCAATCGTTCAGAAGGCTGTCGATTGACTTATCACCATTAAACAATTCAAACACTCTTGGCTTTTTCGGTGTATGTTCAGCAAGGTATAGCAGGGTATCGGCCACATCTTCACGGTTGATCACCGCATCTTGGCGGGTTGCAGGGCGTGTGGTGGTTAATAATCCCGTTGCTGCATCATTTAACAGAGTGCCAGGTCTGACTATGCTGTAATTTAATTCGCTATTGATTAAATGTTGGTCAGCCATGTGCTTAGCAACTAAATACGGTTTTATACTGCTTTCAATGTTGTCTGGGGCATCAGCACCAATAGAGCTGACCATAATAAAGTGCTTAACCTTGGCATCTGCCGCATAATTAATTGCTTTAACAGCGGCCCATAAATCTATCAGTAAGGTTTTATCTGCACCTGTTGAACCACCAGAACCAGCACTAAAAATTACTTGTTCAACGCCCTCGAATGCGCGACTAAAATCGTTTTCGAGGTCTTGCTCAACAATCATTAAATTATTATTTTCAAGCGTACTCAGTTTGCTTTTGTCTCGAACTAAAGCCACTACATCATGACCGCTTGCCAGCATTTTTTCGGTGGTCATTTTACCTATTTGACCTGTTGCGCCAATGATTAAGGTCTTCATATCAAACTCCTTCTAATTACTGTGTAAGTAAAGACCTTGGGGTGAGGAATTATTTTTAAAGGGGAAACTAAAAACGAAATTGTAATCAAGAACAATAATGGGGCTAATTAAAGCCCCATCCAGCCGCTAAATTTTATTGCGAATTAAATCGCGTACAATAAAGCGGGCGGGGTGAATGGCTTGGCTCACACGTTCACTAAATGGTCTTGGTTCATTGTTTAAACAAGCAATTAAATGCTCAGCACATAAAGGGGCGCTACACAGGCCTCTTGCGCCAAAGCCAGTAAGCACATGTAATCCTTGCTGAGGTTTCGTTAAAGCTTGGTATTGATAACGCTTACCCAAGCGTAGATTGGCAAACGCGTTTACATAATCACTTTGTTCAGCCCACTCACCAGCCATAGGAAGGTGGTCGATGAAGGTACATCTAACCGCTGCTTTCGCTGCCGTTATTTCACCTAAGCTATTGGCAAACTCGCAGTTGGGGTAAAAGTTTAGTAATTGCTCGCGATTAGTGTGGTTGTCTTGCTCTTTAACTTCACGGCTTTTTGAGTTTTTTTCAAAGGTCGCGCCCATACAATGATGACCCTGATATTCAGGAGTAAAATAGCCTTTATGGCAAAGCACGGTTTTCAGGCGTTTTGACTGCTCGCTTGCTTGTACATGAGAGACTTGGCCGCGCACACCGACAACGGGGAGTGTGTGAGTTTGGCTAAACTGATCACTGTGTTCACCAGCACAGTTAATTACATCGCTAAAAGGCCCAAATGTTTGCTCTTTGCTATGTAACAGCCAGCCGTCAGCGGTTTTTTCGAGTTTTTCAATATGGCAATTAAAGTGGCTATCTATTTTACTATTGTTACACGCACTTAAGGAGTCTGCTGCTTTAAATAATGCTGTAACAAGTGCTGGTGGATTTACCCAACCGCCTTTTGCAAAGAACACACCTGAGTAACCAGTATCTACACCGGCAATTTTATCACCTTCTTCGGCACTTACATTGCGCATTAACTCAGTTGGCCAAAGTTCTTTATCGGCAAGGTTTTGATGTTTATCTGCTAGGCCTTGTTTAACCGCATGTTGCAATACACCACACCACTGGTGAGGGTAGTCAAAACCATCATCAAGCAATTGCTGATAAAGACGCATCGCATATAAAAAACTATGGGCAAACATTTCACTGTGCGGTGAATTCTTCGCTTGTAAATGCGGATAAACAGCCCCTTGTACATTGTGTGAAGCGCCCATGGCAAGGGCTTTATCTTGGCAAAAAAGTGTGGCATTCAGGCCTCTTTTAGCCAGTGAATACAGTACGCAGCTACTGGCAATACCGCCGCCGATAACAGCTACATTACTCAGTTCACTTTGTTGGTGAGCAAAATACGCAGGTCCTGATTGTTGCTGATTAGGCTCGGTTAGCTTACCAATCAGCATTTCGCGCTTTTTACCGTAGCCTTTTGCTTTACTAATGCTAAAGCCTGCTTCGATTAGCCCTCTTCTTACAAAGCCTGCTGCAGTGAAAGTGGCGAGTGTGGCGTTTGCTCTTGAAATAGTTCGCATTTTGTTAAACAAACTTTGCTGCCACATATCAGGATTTTTGCTTGGAGCAAAACCATCTAAATACCAGGCATCGATAACCCCTTCACCTGGGTAGCTCATGGTATCGATGCTGTCTTGTACGTCACCAAAATAAAGGTCGAGTATTAGCTTGCCGCCAGCAAATTCAAGACGATGACAACCGGCCAAATTAATAGGGTATTGAGCAATCAGTTGCTCACTATAATCGCTTAAATTAGGCCAGGCTTTAAGTGCTTGTGCGAGGTCATCACGCTTAATAGGGTATTTCTCGAATGAGATAAAGTGCAGTCTATTTACGCATTTATTGCCACTAAGGTCGTGTTGATTTTGAACTTCTAGCTCTGCATGCTGCCTATCAAGGTGAGCAGCAAAATGTTGCCAGGTATTTAAAAAGTTAAGCCCAGTACCAAAGCCTGTTTCAGCAATGGCAAAGTGGTTACGGTCATGATTTTGTAATCGTTGCGGGATATTGTTTTGTTGGTAAAAAACATAATGTGATTCGGCTAAGCCATCGTCGTTAGAGAAATAAACATCGTCAAACTGATCGGCGACAGGGGTACCAAGGTGATTAAAATGAATATGTGCGTTTTTGATCATGGTTTAACTAATTAACTACAAACTTTTTTTAATTATTTTACGTGTTTTCTTTGAAATAGTCTGGCGTTATTTATAAGCTAGACATTCAGAGTACAAGTGTACGCTAGAAAGCTGACCACTTCGAAAGTAATTTCAGCGTAAAATAGAACACAATTTAGTATAGAGCTAAGGTAATTACCCATGAGAAGAGCCGTTATTACGGGCATCGGTGTTGTTTCAAGCATCGGTAACAACAAAGAAGAAGTATTAGAATCATTAAAACAAGGCCGCAGTGGTATTGCATTCAACCAAGAGTTTGCCGACTACAACCTACGTAGTAACGTTTCGGGCAAAATCGATATTGATGTTAAAGAGTTTGTTGATCGTAAAGCAATGCGTTTTATGGGCGATGCAGCTGCATACGCTTATATCTCAATGGCACAAGCAATTGAAGATGCAGGCCTTAGTGAAGAGCAAGTTTCAAACGAGCGCACTGGTTTATTAGTGGGTTCAGGTGGTGGTTCATCTAAGTGGCAAGTTGAGGCAGCTGACATTTTACGTGAAAAAGGCGTAAAACGTGTTGGTCCTTACATGGTACCACGTACTATGGCGAGCACGACTTCTGCGTGTCTTGCAACACCTTTCAAAATTAAAGGTGTTAACTACTCAATCAGTTCTGCGTGTGCGACATCGGCACACTGTATTGGTCATGCGGTTGAGCAAATTCAGCTAGGTAAGCAAGACGTTATTTTTGCAGGTGGTGGTGAAGAGCTTCACTGGACACTTGCAATGGAATTCGATGCAATGGGTGCATTGTCTACTAAGTACAATGAAACACCAGAGAAAGCATCACGTACATACGATGCAAACCGTGACGGTTTTGTTATCTCTGGCGGTGGCGGTATCGTTGTTGTTGAAGAATTAGAGCATGCACTTGCTCGTGGTGCGCACATCTATGCAGAAATCACAGGCTACGGTGCAACTTCTGACGGTTACGACATGGTAGCTCCATCAGGTGAGGGCGCTGTACGTTGTATGAAGCAAGCAATGCAAGGCCTTGAAGGTGGTATTGATTACTTAAATACTCACGGTACTTCAACACCAGTTGGCGATGTTAAAGAGCTTGGCGCTATCCAAGAAGTATTTGGTGGTAACTCTCCAATGATCAGTGCAACTAAGGCGATGACAGGTCATGCTCTAGGTGCAGCAGGCGTACACGAAGCAATTTTCTCGCTATTAATGCTTGAGCATAACTTTGTTGCTCCATCAATCAACATAGATGAACTGGATGAGCAAGCACAAGGTCTAAATATCGTAACTGAGCGTAAAGACGTTGAACTAAATACAGTTATGTCTAACAGCTTTGGTTTTGGTGGCACGAACGCCACTCTCGTAATGAGCAAATATAAAGGTTAAACCTCTCCAGTATTTGCTTAAAGCCGAGCAATAGCTCGGCTTTTTCATTATCGCATTTAATTCCAACTGAAACTCGCACCTTGAGGTAGTTTGGGTATAAATAACCCCAAAATCGTCTTAGTTGTTACCTATCCGAATACCGATAAATTCGCTACAATAGCGCCACTTTCTGCCTCTCGGACACACAAATGAAAATTCTTGCAGATCAAAATATGCCATTGGTTGAGCAGTACTTTGCCGATTTTGGTGATGTTGAGCGATTTGATGGCCGTAATCTACAACCAGAGCAGCTAGTTGGAGTCGACATTTTGTTAACCCGCTCGGTGACCAATGTAGATAAAGCCCTAATAACTCAAGCAGATAAATTAAAATTTGTGGGCACAGCAACCATAGGTGTTGATCACATTGATACCGAATTACTTGATGAGCGAAATATCGCATTTAGCAGCGCCCCTGGTTGTAATGCCGTGGCGGTAGCTGAATATGTTATTAGTAGCTTATATGCCTTGAGCCAAGAAAATGCCAGCTCATTACAAGGTAAAACCATTGGGATAGTTGGTGTTGGCAGTATAGGAAGCTGCTTACGTGATAAGTTAAGCCTGCTCGGTATGAATGTGTTGCTATGTGACCCACCAAAGCATGAAGCTGGTGAACTTGCAGAACACATTGAGTTAGACACATTACTAGCTCAAGCTGATATTGTGACTTTTCACGTGCCATTAGTTAAGCAGGGGCCACATAAAACCTTGCACATGCTTAATGAAACACGCTTAAAGGCACTTAAGCCTGGAATGACAATTATCAACGCAAGTCGTGGTGATGTAATTGATAACCAAGCATTACTAGCATTGTTTGAACAAGGTGCCCAATTAGATTGCGTGCTTGATGTTTGGGAAAATGAACCCAATATACTGACTCCTTTGCTTGATTATGTGCGTTATGCCAGTGTGCATATTGCAGGGCATACACTCGAAGGCAAAGCTCGCGGCACACAAATGCTGTATCAGCAAGTGTGTGAGCTTGAAGGTATCGCAGCGCTTAAGTCTCTGGACGATTTTTTGCCGGAGCCAATCAGCCACTGTGTCACACTAGGTGAAACCTTTAACCTAGACGATATAGGTCGCTTAGTGCATCTAATTTATGATGTGCGTCGTGACGATGGCATTTTACGAAGTAAATTAGCAAGCGAAGGCTTTGATAGTTTACGCAAGAATTACCCGCCACGACGAGAGTTTAGTACTTTATCGGTGGCTGCCAACAGTGCATGTGAAGGCGCATTAGCTGCACTGGGATTTAGAATTAACGAATAAAGCCATTTGCTTTATTCAACAGAGGAAAACACATGTCGCAAAAATTTAATGTAGCCGTATTAGGTGCCACTGGTTTAGTGGGTCGTCAAATTATCGAAACCCTAGAAGATCGTAAGTTTCCAGTTGACCAATTATTTTTACTCGCAAGCAGCCGCAGTGCTGGTGAAGAAATTCAATTTCGCGGTGAAAGCATTGAAGTAATCGATGTTGAAGAATTTGATTTTAGCCAAGCTCACATTGGTTTATTTTCAGCAGGCGGTAGTGTCTCTGAAAAATACGCACCGATTGCGGCAGATGCTGGCTGTGTGGTAATTGATAATACCTCACACTTTCGTAATGACTTCGATGTGCCATTAATCATTCCTGAAGTGAATGCATCGAGTTTAGCTGATTTCAGAAACCGCAATATTATTGCAAACCCTAACTGCTCAACTATTCAAATGCTGGTGGCGTTAAAGCCAATTTATGATGCTTATGGTATTGACCGCATTAATGTTTCAACTTATCAAGCAGTATCAGGTGCAGGCAAAGAAGCGGTTGATGAACTTGCTAAGCAAACAGCAAACTTAATGAATGCGCGCCCGATGGATAATGCTGTTTTCCCTAAACAAATCGCTTTTAACGTGATCCCGCAAATCGACAGCTTTGAAGATAACGGTTATACACGTGAAGAAATGAAAATGGTGAACGAAACACAAAAAATCCTAGGTGATAACAGCGTAGTGGTTAACCCTACCTGTGTTCGCGTACCTGTGTTCTTTGGTCACAGTGAAGCGATTAATATTGAAACGCGTATGCCGGTAGATATCGAACATGTGAAGCAGCTATTAAACGATGCACCAGGTGTTGAGTTTATTGAAGACTTAGCGGATTACCCAACAGCAGTGTCTGACGCTAGCGGCAACGATACTGTGTATGTAGGGCGTTTACGTGCCGATATTTCGCATCCACATGGTTTAAATATGTGGGTTGTTAGTGATAACACACGTAAAGGTGCGGCTACAAATAGTGTGCAGATTGCTGAAGAGCTAATCGCAAATTATTTGTAAATCTGATGATTTTGGCTGAGCTATAAGTGAAAGAGAGCGGCAATTTGCCGCTTTTTTTGTGAATTCACTGCCAAATTATTGCCGCATACGCTGTAAAAGCGTATAAACTTAACAATAACAATAAATAAAACTCTCAGCCGTAGATATTTAAGCTATTTACTTTCAAAGTGTTGCGATGGATATTGCCTAGCATCTGGTTTATAGTCTGCAGCTGGAATAGAGCTTGCAAGAAAGCATAATTAAGAATCAATTCTGCAAGAATTACTTGATGTTTAAGCAACCAAGGTTGCTGCGTTAACATTTAAAACATAAAGGATCAGCATGCGCGGTTTAGCAACACTCTTCATATTAGCGTCTGCATTGGTGGTTACACCGACATACTCTGATGAAGGCTCCACACTTAAAGGCCCTAAAGGGGTCGACTATGGTGAGCAAGGGCGATCAATTGGCCCAATAAAGCCAACTGATACGTTATGGCGTATTGCCGCAAAAATTCGTCCTGATAATTCAGTTTCTATCTATCAAGTCATGCAAGCATTGTATGACAAAAATCCGTCGTCTTTTTTAGACCAAAACCTTAATCATATGCGCGATGGCGCATACCTTAAAATCCCAACAATTGCAGAGATGCGTGCGGTCAATCCCACGTTAGCAAAAGCGCGCTCAGAGCAAGATGATGAATTATGGGAAAAAAAGAAAAACGGCACGTTAACGACTGCTGAAATAAATGAATCACAAAAGAATGTAACGCAGGCTCGTAAAGTCGATGTAGACGAAGCAAAACAAGAGCTTAAACAAGAAATAAATACGATCAAAGCAGAGCAAGGCACTCAGCTTGTTGAGTTGCAAAAGCAATTTAAATCGTCGGTCGAGAATGTAGAAGAAATTTTAGAAGAGAATAACAAACTAAAAAAACAGTTAACGGGTATATCTAAGGAGCTTGAGACTGTTCGTGATCAACTTGGTCAAGACAGTGAAATCCAAAAGCAGCTTAAAGAGCTGATAGCCAAACAAAACGAAATTATAGAGCAGCAAAGAGCAAAAAAGATTGAAGAGGACAGTGGGTTTAATTTTTCGTCTATTCTGAGTAACCCATTTGTTCTCGGTGCTTTAATGTTTCTACCGGCTTTGCTGATAATTGCAGCCGTTGTGATGTTCTTGAAAAAACGCAATAGCAGCGAAACCGATAATATTGATGACGATGAGTTTTTACCGCAAAGCCCTGTCCATACGCCAGATGATGATCTTGATCCAATTGTAGAAACTGATCCACTTGTCCCTGAGCCTTCAGACGATGATGACGAACTAAGTGTCCGATTAGATGACGATCAAGATATGCTGCCAGACGATGATATTATTTTCGACGACAGTATTGATGATAGTTTCGATGACGACGATAGCGTATTAAATCAAGATGAACTAAACGGTTTGCTTAGCGATGATATTGAGTTTGCTGATGAGTCGACAGCGGGCGTTGACGACGATGATTTGGATGCATTTTTACAGCAAGATTTTGACCAAACAGACGATAGTTTAGGTGATGAAATAGATCTGGATAGTGAACAGTCAGATACTGACATATCTGGCGATATTTTAAGTGCGGACGATATTGATGACTTGTTCGACAATGATGCAGATGATTCACTTGATGATACAAATGAAGATATGGCGGCTCTAAGTGAAGAGCTTGCTGAAGATGATTTTGATATTGATAGTTTAATTGATGAGCAAAATGCGAGTGCAGATGATAACCAAGACGTTGATTTAGATGATATTGATGACTTACTCGATGCTGCCGATGAGCAACCAACAGCAGGCAATGTTGAAGCAGAACTCATTGATGAAGACGATTTCGATATTGATAGTCTAATTGATGATACACAAGCAGAAGACGACTCTGATGATATTGATTCGTTAATAGAAGAAACTAAAAACGAACAGCCTGCACAGCAAAGTAATATTGATGACTTAATTGACGAAGATGAGTTAGATGAAGACGACCTTGATGCGTCAATAGATGATACCGCAGAGGAAGTTAGGGCTAATGATTTAGCCGATGAGCAAGACGATGACGATACGTTTGATCTCGATGATATTGATTCTTTAATCGACGATGTAGCCGAGCAAGAGGCACCAGCAGAAGAGCCTGCGGTTGATGAGTTAGTCGATGAGCAAGACGATGATGATACGTTTAATCTCGATGATATTGACTCTTTAATCGACGATGTAGCCGAGCAAGACGCACCAGCTGAAGAGCCGGCAGTAGATGAGTTAGTCGATGAGCAAGACGATTCAGATACTCTTGATATCAATGACATTGACTCTTTAATCGACGATGTAGCCGAGCAAGAGGCTCCAGCTGAAGAGCCTGCGGTTGATGAGCTAGTCGACGAGCAAGACGATGACGATAGCCTTGATAGCGATGACATTGACTCTTTAATCGACGATGTAGCCGAGCAAGACGCACCAGCAGATGAGCCTGCGGTTGATGAGCTAGTCGATGAGCAAGACGATGAGGATAGCCTTGATAGCGATGACATTGACTCTTTAATTGACGATGTAGCCGAGCAAGAGGCACCAGCTGAAGAGCCTGCGGTTGATGAGCTAGTCGACGAGCAAGACGATGAAGATAGCCTTGATAGCGATGACATTGACTCTTTAATCGACGAAGGTGATCTTGAAGAAAGTGATTCAGAAGATGCACTTGAAGAAGACGATATAGATTCTTTACTTGATGAAGTTGAACAAGCACAGCCAAGCAGTTCTGAGGACGAGTTAGCTGACTCTTTAGATATGGGCGACTTAGACTCACTACTGGAAGAAGAAGATGATGATGAAGCTGTTTCAGATGATGAGCTTGAACAGTTAATTCAAGAGGCTAATGAACTTAAAGAGGACACACAAGCTCAGATAGATGACTTAAGTCATGATGATGCCCAAAGCCAAGAACACGATGAGAGTTTACAAGAGTCACTAGAAGATCTAGCTGATGCAGACCAAGCAATAGACGACTTGAATGTTGAGTCAGTGGCTTCTGATTTAGTCGATATTGATGAAGCGCTTAATCACGAGTTTAACGAAGACACCGATGATCTACTAGATGACGAAGATTCACTGGATGAATTTGATGATCCATCACTAAAAAGTGTTGATGAATTATTAAGTGAAATAGGTGAAGACGAAGATGATTATATAGCAGCTCCAGACTGGTCTATTGATGATGAACCTCAAGAAGATATTGAAGAAGTTGAAATAGATTTAGGTGACGATCCTCTTGCCGATGATCAACTAACAGATGAATTTGACCTAGGCGTTGAAGATGAGCCTCTCGTTCAAGACACAGTTACACCGAGTCAAGAACTTGATGAATACCCTGAACTTGAGTTAGATGATGCTGGTTTTGAGTCAGAAGACTCAATTGATGAGTTCCAAGATGATTTATCTTTACAGCCAAGTCAGGCAGAGCAAGATCTTGCAAATTCACTGGCGGGCGGTAATGAACTTAATCAGTTAGAGGATGACTTTGACGATGAGTTGTTGCTAGATAATGAGTTTACTGAGCAAGATGCTCTAGAATCTGAAGATGACTTAACAGAGTCAAATGATGCAGTGGTTACAAGTGCAGAGTCTGAGCTGCCGACAGCTGCAGATAATAGCGATAACCTTGAGAGCGAAGCAGAGTTTGAGCTAGACCTTGACGATATTGAGCTTGAACATGAAGACGAAGCTGACACCATCGCAGACATTGAATCAGAAATTGTAGGCAGTGATGACTTAACTACGCTATCTGATGATGAAATCGACGATGATTTCATGGCTGATTTAACTCAAACAGACTTTGATGCGCTGCTAAATGAGCTAGCAGAGCCAGATGAAGCCGACATTGTAGATGCCAGTGAGTTTGATGTTGATTTTAACGCACTGTTAAATGAAGACTTGCAGATTGAAAACGACGCACAGCCAGACCCTGAGGATAATGTATCAGCAGCTCAAGAGCCTGAGTCTACAGGCGATGAGTTTGTTGATATTGACTCGTTACTTGAGCAAAGCGACGATGAAGCATTAGACCATGAACCTTACGATGAGGTTGATATGGATGTAGGGCTTAGTGATTTTAATGAATTACTCGCAGGTGACAACCCAACAGATGTTGATGCCGAAAGTGGCGGATACTCAGCAAAACTAGACCTTGCAAGGGCATATATTGAAATCGACGACTTTGATGCTGCATTACAAGCCATTGAAGATGTAATCGAAAATGGCCCAGAAGAAGTTCAAGAAGAAGCACTTTCGTTAAAGGCTAAGATTAAAGAGTAATACTATCCAATAATAAACCGAGCCAACGAGCTCGGTTTTTTTATGTCTGCTGCACAGCATTCTGTACTCAAGCCATGTAATAATCTGTAATACACAAGTGAATTTCTCCATCTTACTATTTAACTGAACCATGAGGGTTTAGCTAAAAATTTACTAGGAGAAGGAAAATGAGTTCACTTTATGTATCAATCGATGGAAGACCAGTATCCGATGTATTTACTCAATTAGCCGATACAGCGTTTGAAATACTAAAAAATGAAGGGAATGCCTCAACGCAGATAGTGCCTGAAATTGTGAATAACACCAACAAAACATGGCGTTATAAAACAAGTGGTACTATGCAAGGGACAATGCAATACCCTCAAAGTGGAGGCATTGAGCCACATTTTGCTCGTGCATGGACTCAGCGTTCAATGGGGCTAGACGGCTCATTTGGTTGGGTTATTTATACTGATGATGATAATAACCAGTTATTTGTAGGATATTGCGTATATTATGATGGAGCACAAGCTAAGTATCTTGTTAAGTATGAGAATACTAACTTTGCAGGTAAAGACAATAACGCCCTATTAGCTATGATAGATTCAGAAGGCAAAACGGGGGGTTATGCATTTGAATTTAGCGGTGTAAATGTGGATTATTCTGGATTTGAGCATCGGCAGGAAGGGGTTGCTCAATCAAGAGAGCTGCGGGTAACGTTAGAATAATTAAGTTGGTTTAATCAATTAGCAAGTTGGCATATTGTACATAAAAAACCGAGCAATGAAGCTCGGTTTTGTATCTAAGCGAAGGTTATTGCTTGTCTTGCAAACGACGCGCTTTGAAATCAGACTCAGCTTTCCATTTTGGCCAGTCACCGTTATTAGCAAGTTTGGCTGCAATATCAACGATCAGTTCGATATCTTGCTTAACACCACCCATAGACCATTGGGGTGAATAGTCGTCAGCTTCTTTGTGATATTTATGGGCGATATAATCAGGATCAGTATCACCTAAGCTCATAAATAATAAACTTGGCACGCCTTGTTTAGCCAGTGAGAAGTGATCAGAGCGGAAGAACAATCCATTTTGAGGACGAGGGTCCATTTTTACATGGCGCCCTTGAGCTTTAGCTGCATCTGCAAGGTAGTCTTCCATTTCAGACATGCCTTTGCCGTACTGCAATATGTAGTCAACGCCATCTAGCACGTTCATACCGTCAATATTAAGCAACGCGACCATTTGTTTGGTTGGTACAATTTCGCCAGTAGCGAATTGCTCAGAACCAATAAGCCCAGTTTCTTCAGCCGTAAAGTTGGCAAAGATAATAGAGCGTTTAAATGGCTTTTTCTTATGCATTTCAGTAAGGATACGGGCTATTTCAACTGTTGCCGCGGTACCAGAAGCATTATCAACAGCACCATTGTAGATTTTCAGACCATCATCAGTTTGCTTCGTACCAAAGTGATCCCAGTGCGCACCAATTACTATGTACTCATCTTGAGTTTCGCTGCCTTTTAGTGTTGCCACAACGTTATGTGATTGTGCTTGAGAGATATCACTTTTTAGAGTCAGCGCTGCTTTTGCTTTTAAGTCGACAGGTTTGAAATCTGCTTTTAATGCATTTGCTTTCTCTGTTTGATAATCAAGACCCGCTTGAGCAAAGATCTCATTTGCAGCTTGCTCATCAATCCAACCCATTACAGGGATGTCAGAAGCATTTTTATCTTGGTCAATTAAAGTGTATTTACTACCCGTGTTCGAGCTTTCTACTACACTCCAAGGATAAGCAGCAGGGGCTGTTTCGTGAACGATAAATACCGCTTTTGCGCCTTGGCGTGTACCTTCTTCATATTTGTAAGTCCAACGACCATAGTAGGTCATGGCATTTCCAGTGAAAAGTGATTCGTCTTGGGTGGCAAAACCTGGATCATTAACAAGCACGATAATTGTTTTGTCTTTTACATCAATATCGGCAAAGTCATCCCAGTTGTATTCAGGTGCATTAATGCCATAGCCAACAAACACAACATCAGAGCCATCAATGTTGATCTCAGGGTTAATCTGTTGAGTACGAGCGGTAAAATCACTGCCAGCGTTAAAGCTTAAATCGCCCACTTTTAGGGTCATGTTTTGATCTGGAGTGAGTTTTGCCATGGTAACTGGCTGTAAAAATTCGCCATTAAAACTGCCAGTTAATCCGATTTTTTTATATTCATCTGATAAGTAGTTAATGGTGAGTGTTTCGCCTTCGGTTAAAGGACCGCGGCCTAAGAATTCATCTGAGGCGAGGGTTTTAATATGTGAGCGTACATTCTCAATATTAACGGCTTCAAGGTTTTTTTCGCTTGGCTCATCAGCGCTTGATGTTGATTGCTCGGAGCAACCGAATAAACCAATGGCAAGCGCTAAACTTGCGTATTTTAAGTGAGTTGTCATAGTTTTTCTGGTTGATTGCACAGAGTTCCACTATATGGGACGAGAAGGGGGCTGTCTAGGAAGAGTCTATAAGTAACTAATTATTCAGGATGAAAGGATAATAATGCACCTTTCATCCTGTCAATTTTACCACCACGCTTTATCAACTGCGTTATCTTGAATTTTAAATACTTCACCAACAAGTGGGGTACTTAGCGATACGTGCTCCTGTTGTGCTTTTTTGGTGACACGCTTGAGGGGGTCATACCAAGCATGAAATGCTAAATCGAAAGTACCATTATGCACTGGCACCATGATATCACCTTGTAAATCGAGATGAGCTTGTACAGATTGCTCTGGTGTCATGTGAATATCAGCCCAATCTTTGTCATAAGCACCGGTTTCTATAAAAGTAATATCAAACGGCCCATAACGATTACCAATTTCTTTAAAGCCAGCAAAATATCCCGAGTCACCGCTAAAATAAAAGCGCTTGTCATTTACTTTAATAGCCCATGAACCCCAAAGGGTTTTATTGCCGTCTGTTAAACCTCGACCAGAGAAGTGCTGGGTTGGTGTAAATACAATTTGGCTATTTGCCATATTTTGCTCTTGCCACCAATCAAAACTATGGACTTTTTGTTCATCAACGCCCCATTTTTTAAGGTCGTTTTCGACTCCCAATGGCACATAAAAAGAGGCTGTTTTATCAACAAGCTGTTTAATTGCCGCTTTATCTAAGTGATCATAATGGTTGTGTGAGATAAACACTTTCGCGATGCTTGGTAATTCTGCAATACTAATTGGTGATGGTTGAAAGCGCTTTGGACCCATGAATGAAAAAGGCGAAGCGCGCTCTGAAAATACCGGATCAAATAGCCAGTATTCGCCATACACTTTCGCTAAAATAGAGGAGTGACCTAGCTTTACAAAATGCACTGTGTCATTTGATAAACGCTCAAGCTGAGCATGAGAAACAGAATGCATAGGCAGCTCGCCCTTTGGCTCTGCATCAATTTTCTTTTCAGTAATGAAGCGTTTGAAGATAGCTAACGTTTTCTTAAAGCTGGGTCTTTCTACTTCAGCACTATTGTGGAACTTGCCATCAGCCAGTTGCGCAGAGTGGCTGTTATCACTCACGCCTTCAGCGGCTAATTGATTATTCATAATAAACACTCCTATCACGATGCATAGAGTGGCGATTGCGAGCCATTTTAGAAATTTCATATCGTCACCATAAGTAAACTACACGGTGTAGTTTTTCATGGTTTGCTATAAAAGTAAACTATCTAGTGCATTTTTTATTTTTGCGTTACACTAGTAACCCTTATCGGAGGGGTCCATGAAATTATCACAGAGAAAACGATTAGATATTTTGAATGCAGCTGAAACATTGTTTTTTCAGCAGGGTGTTGAGCATACAAGTATGGATCAGGTTGCAAGCTTAGCGGGTGCCTCAAAGCGCACCGTATACAATCACTTTGAAAATAAAGATGTGTTGTTTCAAGCCATTCTAGTGTTTATGTTTGAAAAAGTTCGCCAAGAGCAAGCGGTTGTATTTGATGCTACTTTACCAATTGCAGAGCAGTTAACACGTATTGCCGAGCAAGAAGTGGCACTTTTGACCTCTGAAGAGTTTTTAAAAGTAGCGAAAGTCGCCTTTATGCAAATGTTACAGCAGCCCGATTTAGCAAAATCATTAGCGAGTAACAACATGGGCTGTATGCACGACCTAGTGACGTTTTTAGAAGCAGGTGTGCAAGCACAGGTTTTAGCTATTGATGATGTTGAGTTTGCAGCAAAACAGTTTGTGTATCAGTTAAAGTCTCTGATCTTTTATCCGTTGCTGTATGGCTTTGAGCGCCAAGAAGGTGACTCAGATAGTAAAGTAATAAGCGAAACAGTAAAAATGTTCTTAGCGCGTTATGGGCGCTGATATTTTGGCACATAAAAAAGCCCGCTTAATGCGGGCTTTTAAACAGTTGTAAAACTATTATTTTACTTCTTTACCAGCTGCTTGTTGGTCAGCATGGTAGCTTGAGCGAACAAATGGGCCACAGGCTGCATGTGTAAAGCCAATTTCGTCTGCATAGTCTTTTAATGCATCAAACTCGGCTGGCGGCACGTAGCGTTTAACAGGTAAGTGGTGTTTTGAAGGTTGTAAGTATTGGCCTACTGTTAGCATATCAACGTTATGCTCGCGTAAGTCACGTAACACTTCTTCGATTTCGCTAATTTCTTCACCTAGACCTACCATCAAGCCAGACTTCGTTTTCACATTCGGATGTGCTTCTTTAAAGCGACGTAATAGCTCAAGTGACCACTTATAGTCAGCACCTGGACGCGCCAATTTGTATAAACGCGGTGCTGTTTCTAGGTTGTGGTTAAATACATCTGGCGGTGTCTCGATTAAGATATCAAGGGCTCTGTCCATGCGACCACGGAAGTCCGGTACTAGAATTTCAATCGTGATCTCTGGGTTGTGTTTACGAATTTCACGAATACAGTCAGCAAAGTGTTGTGCACCACCATCACGTAAATCATCACGGTCTACAGAGGTGATTACCACATAGCTTAGCTTCATGTCTTTAATAGTAAGCGCTAGCTTTTCAGGCTCTGCTGCATCAGGCTTTAATGGACGACCATGAGCAACATCACAGAACGGACAACGACGAGTACAAATAGCCCCTAAGATCATGAAGGTTGCTGTACCGTGATTGAAACATTCAGATAGGTTAGGGCACGAAGCCTCTTCACAAACTGAGTGCAAACCATGTTTACGCATCGCTTGTTTAATACCATCAATACGTTCGGTTGATTTTGGTAAGCGAATTTTTAGCCACTCTGGCTTACGCAACATTTCGTTTTTTTCAGTCGGTAAAACTTTAACTGGGATCAGCGCCATTTTTTCTGCATCACGCAGTTTTACGCCTGGTTCCATTTTGACTGGTTTATTCATTCGTTTCAAACCCTTCAGTGTGCTTAACCACAGTAGCATTAAGCTTTTTAATCATGTGTTTTACAAGCCCTGCACCTGCTTGCTCGAGGTTTTGCGGACCATTAAGGTCAGTTGTTTGCACCATGTTCATGCCTGCATAGCCGCATGGGTTGATACGTAAAAACGGACTCAAGTCCATATTTACATTCAGTGCTAAACCATGGAATGAGCAGCCGCGACGAACTCGTAAGCCCAATGAGGCAACTTTACTATCGTTAACATAGACACCCGGTGCATCCGCTTTGGCGTAAGCGTCAATGTCGTAGTCTTTTAACGTGTCGATAATGCACTCTTCAAGCCAAGTTACCAGCTCTCTTACACCAATGTTTAAACGACGTAAGTTGAACAGTACATACATCATTTGCTGACCTGGCCCGTGGTAGGTTACTTGACCACCGCGGTCTACTTGGATCACTTCGATATCACCGGTATTTAATAAGTGCTCAGCTTTACCAGCTTGACCTTGAGTAAATACAGGCTCGTGCTCTACAAGCCAAATTTCATCGGCTGTGTGCTCATCACGGGTGTCGGTAAAAGATTGCATTTTTTGCCAAATTGGCATGTAACGCTGACGACCTAATTGACGAACGATTAATTCTCTTTCGCTCACGACTTACTCCGTAATCAGCCTATAGCATGTGACGTACGTCATCGATGTTGCTGATCACGTTATAGATTTCTTCAATGTGCTCTTTACTTGTAACGGTTGCCACAAGCGTGACTGACTCGTAATTACCTTTGCTGCTTGGTTTTACCTTTGGCGCATAATCGCCTGGTGCAATTGGTTGCAGCTTTTCTAGGATCTGGTCTGTTAGATTTACGTTTGCTAAGCCCATGATTTTAAAAGTAAATGGGCAAGGGAAATCTAAATACTCATCAAACTTAGTATCTTTTACAGGTTGAACCACGACGGTGACTCCTCAAAACAGTGAGTGTGCTTAATCGAGACTTTCTCGGCCAGTTCTTGGCAGTAAGCAGACTTAAATTACGACGCACTCGACCCAGCGCGACTGATATGGGGCGCATTCTATCATTTTTCAGACAAAAAAAAACGCCTTGCAGTGCAAGGCGTTTATAAACTTTTATCTGAGATTACATGATCTGTAAACGTAAGTAATCGTAGATCTTGCTGAAGAAGCTGCCTTCTTCTACTTCTTCAAGTGTAACTAACGGATATTGAGCGATTTCTTCCCCATCCAGTTGCAAGAATAAGGTGCCAACTTTACTACCTTTAGCAAGTGGAGCTTTTAGAGTTTTATCAAGCTCAAAGTTCGCTTTTAAGTTTTTACGCTGACCACGTGGGATGGTGATTGGCGTATCTTCTAAAATACCCAGTGAAACATTTTCTTTGTTACCCATCCAAATGCGTTGCTCTGCGAAGCTGTCACCTGCTTGATATGGTGTAATCGTTTCAAAGAAACGGAAACCGTAGTTTAGTAATTTTTTACTTTCAACTTTACGAGCACGTTCGCTTTCGGCGCCCATTACTACAGCGATTAAACGCATATCGTCTTTAGTCGCTGAGCTCACTAGACTATAACCCGCCTCTGACGTGTGACCGGTTTTGATACCGTCTACGTTCATGCTTTCATCCCATAATAGAGAGTTGCGGTTATATTGTTTAATACCGTTAAAAGTGAATGACTTTTTAGCGTATACTTCGTATTCATCTGGTACATCGCGAATAAGTGCAGCACCAAGAGTGGCCATATCACGTGGCGTTGTGAAGTGCTCGTTAGTATCTAATCCGTGACTGTTTACGAAATGGCTGTTTGTCATGCCTAACTTTTCAGCGTGAGCATTCATTAAATCAGCAAATGCACTTTCGCTACCAGCAATGTGTTCAGCCATTGCTACGCACGCATCATTGCCTGATTGAATAATGATACCGTGGTTAAGGTCGTCAACACTGATTTGTTTACCCACTTCGATGAACATTTTTGATGATTCAGGAAAGTTTTTTGCCCACGCTTTTTCACTCACGGTGACCATGTCTGTTGGTGAGATATTGCCGGCTTTAATTTCAGTACCGATGACGTAACTGGTCATCATCTTGGTTAGACTGGCAGGTGCCAGCTTAGTATCGGCTTCGCCTTCAGCAATGACCTTACCTGTGGTGAAATCAACCAAGAAATAACCTTTCGCATTAACTTGTGGTGGGGCAGGAATGATTTGGGCTGTTGCTGAAAATACACTCGCTGTGCAAACAAGGCCACAAACGCCACTTAAGATTTTATATTTTATAGATTTCATCGTACTCATTAATGGTTAAAGTTAAACATGTCGCGTTAACCTATTCTAAAGGTCTTACTCACTGTAAAGCAAGAACGCGTTCTGAAATTGGTTTTGTTTTAGCTTTTCTAAAACAGTTTGTGCTTCTGCGGCATCTTTTATTGGACCAAGACGTAATCGATAGATTCCATCTTTTTCAACAATGTTTGTTGGCACATGATATTGCTGACGAAGTTGAAACGCGAGCGCTTCAACATTGGCAAGAGTACTTCCCGCTGCAACCTGTATGTAACTTAAACGAGGGGCAGAATTGCTAAGGGTAATGGCTTCAACCTTAACACGCGCTGTACCTTGGCGATAATAATCTAGTTTATAGGCCGCAGAATAAGATAAATCGATGATACGGTCGTCATGGAATGGGCCGCGGTCATTAACGCGAACAATGACAGATTTACCGTTATCTAAATTAGTGACTCGTGCAAAGCTGGGTAATGGCAAAGTTTTATGCGCTGCAGTCATCGCGAACATGTCATATATTTCACCATTAGATGTATGGTAGTTATGAAATTTTCTACCGTACCATGAGGCAATCCCTTCTTCAGAGTAGCCTGTTTCATCTAACATGGGAGTGTAGCGTTTTCCACGAACTTCATAAGGGCGACTCGCACTGGCACTCTTAACTACAGCCGTTACTACTGCATCTTGCATTTCAAGTTCGGTAGGCTTTCGAAGCGGGGCTGCATCATGCTCCATAGCATAACGACCTTGCTGCGACGAGCTACAAGCAGTGAGCATTACAGAAAATAATGCAACAAATAGAAAACTAACGCGATGTGTCATTATTTTAAAAGCATCCTTTTATCTGTGGCGATAGACATAATAATGCCAAATCCTGCCATCAAGGTCACCATAGAGGTGCCGCCATAACTGATCAAGGGTAAAGGGACACCGACCACAGGCAGTAAACCTGACACCATGCCAATATTTACAAATACATAAACGAAAAACGTTAAAGTTAATGCACCTGCAAGCAGTTTACCAAACGCATCTTGGGCATTGACCGCTATGTATAAACCACGACCAATGATGAATAAATACATGCACAGTAATAAACACACTCCAAATAAGCCAAACTCTTCGCTTAAAACAGAGAAGATAAAGTCAGTGTGTCGCTCGGGTAAAAACTCAAGTTGTGATTGCGTACCTTGCAGCCAGCCTTTTCCTTCAATTCCGCCTGAGCCAATTGCTATTTTCGATTGAATAATGTGATAACCAGAGCCAAGAGGATCACTTTCAGGGTCTAAAAATGTTAATACGCGTTGTTTTTGATAGTCGAGCATAACGTAATGCCAAAATGGCCAAGCAGCAATGGCTACTGTAGCGGTAAAAAAGCCGATTAATCGCCAACTTAGGCCTGACAAAAACAATACAAAAATACCTGAACTGGCGATCAATATTGATGTTCCTAAGTCAGGCTGCTCTTTGATTAGGATGGTAGGCACCATCACAATCGCAAAACCAATGATTAGATGAATAATGCGGGGTGGTAAATGGTTGCGACCGATATACCATGCGACCATCATAGGTACGGCAATTTTCATTAATTCAGATGGCTGAAATCGAGTAATACCAAGATCTAGCCAACGTTGCGCACCTTTAGAGCTAACACCAAATAGCAGTACCCCGATGAGCATTAATAGGCCCACGCAATAAAGTGGAATAACCATTCTTTTTAGCGTGTTTGGCGAAAATTGCGCAAGAATAAACATGCCTAGTATCGCCCCAAACATCCGTGTGGCATGGCGGATCATCATCGCTGGGTCTTGACCACTGGCACTGTAAACAATGGTTAGGCTGCCTACCATCATGAGCATTAACGCTATCAGGAGCGGTAAATCAAGGTGAAGGCGTTGCCAGATAGAGCGTTTTTTATTTAATGGGATCATGGCGCATCACTTTGTGCAACAGGCAGAGGGTTAGCTGAAAAATAATAGTCCATCAATTGACGAGCAATAGGCGCACCTACGGTACTGCCGCCACCGGTATTTTCTACAACCACAGAAACCACAATTTGTGGGTCATTATAAGGTGCAAAGCCAACATAAATTGCGTTATCGCGTTGACGCTCTTTAAGTGATTTAGCGTCATAACGTTCACCTTGGGCAATGCTAACTACTTGCGCGGTACCGGTTTTACCTGCAGGGTCATAATTGGCACCTTTAAATGCTTTATGGGCGGTGCCGGTGACTTTGTGTACTGTGTTGTGCATTGCATCAAGCGCTATTTGCCAATGGTGAGGGTTTTTTAGCACCACGGGTGGCTTTTCATCGTTGTTTATTTGAGTGACTTCATTCTCTTTTTTAGCCACTTGCACTAAGTGGGGTGGGTGATCAATCCCGCGATTAACTAAAATATTCGTCGCATTGGCTATTTGCATCGGTGTTGCGGTCCAATAACCTTGGCCAATACCCACTGAAATTGTATCACCACGCCACCACGATTCTCTAAAGCGGCCTTCTTTCCATTCTTTTGATGGCATAATCGCAGAGGTTTCTTCATGAATATCAATACCTGAAAGTTCGCCAAAACCAAATTGAGACATAAAATCACTGATTTTAGTAATGCCTAAGCGATACGCCACGTCATAAAAATAAGTATCGCATGACTCTTCAATAGCACGATAAACGTCAACATGGCCATGACCCCAACGTTTCCAGTCACGCCATTTATGTTCAACGTTTGGAATTTGAAAAAAGCCCGGATCCCACATTTGTGTTTGCTCGGTTACAAGTCCTTCCTCTAGCGCTAAAATAGCCATATGTGGTTTAACCGTAGAAGCTGGTGCGTAACGACCTTGTGTGGTTCTATTTATGAGGGGGCGATCTGGGTTCAATAACTTTTTGTAGTCGCTACTACTGATGCCATGAACAAATAAGTTTGGGTCGTAACTTGGGTTAGAGTAAAGAGCCAGTACGCCACCATCTTTTGCGTCGAGCACAACGACAGCGCCGCGCATATCTTTTAAAGCATGCTGTGCAATTTGTTGTAAGCCTATATCCAGAGTAAGTACCAAGTCATGGCCTGGCTCTGGTGGGGTCATGCTTAAAGTGCGAATGATACGACCCCTGTTGTTAACTTCTACACTTTGTGAGCCAACTACACCATGAAGTAATTGCTCATAGTATTTTTCGATACCTAGCTTACCTATATCATGTGTAGCACGGTAATTTGTTGCTTGATCATCAGCTTCTAATTTTGCCAGCTCTTTTTTATTGAGCTTGGCAACATAACCTAATGCGTGAGTTAAAGTATCACCATAAGGGTAGTAACGAGCTAGTCGTGCTTCAATACTAAAACCTGGGAATTTGTGCTGATTAACTGAAAACTTGGCAACTTCAGTTTCGTTTAATCGTGCTTTAAGGACTTGGCTCTTAAAACGGCGATTATGTTTGATATCATCTAAAAACTCTGCTTTTTGTTGTTCACTGATATCGATAATTTGTTGAACATCTTCTAATGCTTGATCTAGGTTATCTGTTTCTTCTGGAATGACTTCAAGGTTATATACAGGTTTGTTTTCAGCAAGTAAAACGCCATTTCTGTCATAAATTAAACCCCGATTCGGGGCAATTGGGATAACTTTGATCCGATTATCATTAGAGCGTGTCTGGTAGTCTTGGTGGTCGATAACTTGAATGTTATATAAGTTTGATAATAAGACACCAATTAATAATGTAACAAACACAAAGCCCACAAACGCGCGGCGAGCAAATAAATTAGCTTCAGCCGAGTGGTCTCGAATTGTGGGTCTGTGTTTTCGCATTGACTAACTACTCGCGGTGGTATGGGTGATTATTATTTAAGCTCCAGCCACGATAAAGGCTTTCGGCAACAATAATACGCACTAAAGGATGCGGTAGTGTTAGATTTGATAAAGACCATTTTTGCTCAGAAGCTGCAATGCATTCTGGTGCAAGGCCTTCAGGGCCACCAATGAGTAAGCTAACATCACGGCCATCAAGCTGCCATTTTTCCATGCTTTTAGCCAGTTGATGAGTATCCATTGGCTTACCTGTTACTTCTAAAGTAACAATGCGATTGCCTTTGGGTATTGCTGCTAAGGTTTTTTCGCCTTCAAGTTGCAAAATACGTTTTATATCCGCATTTTTTCCGCGTTTACCGGCAGGAATTTCAATAAGCTCAAGCGGCATATCACGCGGAAAACGGCGCTGATATTCTGTGAATCCAGTTTCAACCCATGCTGGCATCTTAGTACCAACGGCAATCAATTGTATCTTCAAAATGGTTTACCTATGTCCTTGCAAGGGTTAACCCCAAAGTTTCTCTAGATCATAGAAGTCGCGAGTTTGGTCTTGCATGACATGTACTACTACATCACCTAGGTCAACAAGCACCCATTCACCTTCATTTTGGCCTTCGTAACCAAGGGGCTCTTCACCTGCATGGCGTGCTTCTTTTGCAACGTGATCAGCAATCGATTGAACATGGCGTTTAGAGTTACCAGAGCATACTAACATATAGTCGGTAATATCTGACTTTCCACGAACATCAAGTTGCACCACATCACGGGCTTTCATGTCGTCGACTTTATCAAGGGCAAATGCGAGTAGTTGTTTAGAATCCAAAGTGTTTTCTCAAAAATAAATAATCTTAATTGTTATTTTATCACGCAGGCAGCATTTATTCATCTGTTTGATAAAGATGATGCTGTGCGATGTATTGACTGACTGAAGTTGGTAAAAGTTCAGTTATTTCACTATTTGAATGCAGTTTTTTTCTGATTTCTCTTGATGCGGCATCTATTTGTAAGCCATTTAAAAAGAATAACTTACCTGCAGGTTGTTGCTTTAGTTCAGCAAGGTTATCAGTGTATGCCTTTTCCTTGTAATGAGCCAATTCACCAGCGACATTACAGGTTTGCCCCGGTCTTTGATACACGACTATGTGGCAAAGTGTGACAATTTCTTGCCATTTAAACCATTTGTCGAGGCTAATGAATGAGTCCATACCGATTAAAAAAATAATGGGCGTAGTAGGGTGCTCAGCTCTTAATTCTTGCAAGCTAAGTAATGAATAAGAGGCACCTGAACGATTAAGTTCTCTGTAATCAATCGTGAAATAAGGGATGTCTTCAATTGCAAGTTTGAGCATGTTGATACGGTGTTCATCACTGATCCCCGGTTTAGCTTTATGTGCAGGAATAGCGCAGGGCATAAAATACAGCGTATCAAGCTGACACTGTTTAACGCATTGCTCGGCCATATTGATGTGGCCTAAGTGAATTGGGTCAAATGTTCCACCAAATATAGCAATCATTATACAACTCTAATCTAAAACAGGGTGGCAAGGTAATGGCATTGCCAGTGGTTGGCAAAATACTAAGCAAAGGTGTGTTAAGGCTTGATAAGGCGCAACAAGGTTGCCTTGTTTGTAGGCAGCATCAAACTCGGCTAATTGTTTGATGATTTGCTCAAGAGTACTAATTTGCAGGCGGTTTAATGCCTGCTGTACTGTTGCTTGCTGGTTTTTCCAAATATTAAACTGCCGATATAAATCAGTCATATTGGCACCGTTTAGGCGAGCGTGTTGCATTGCAAGTAAGTTAGTGGCTTCTTTATTAATGGCCCAAAAGATACTCATTGCTTCTGTGTTATCAGTAGCGAGTTTACTCATTACTTTGACTGCTTGACCTGCATTGCCGGTTAATAAAGCATCACTCAAATCGAAGATATCAAATTTTGATTGATTAAGAAGACCTTGCATTACGGCCTGCTGGTCTACTAACTCACTGCCATATAATAGAGATAATTTTTCAAGTTCTTGGTGGCATGCAAGTAAGTTACCTTCAGTGGCATCAATCAGGCTTTGTTTTGCATTATTGTGCAAGTTTAAATTTAAACGATAACATTGCTCGTCTAGCCAACGGCTTAAATGGTTACCTGTTAGGGGATAACAAGGTACAAATAAGCCTTGCTTATCTAAAGCTTTAAACCATGCACTGCGTTGAACATCTTGACCAGCTTTGGCACCTTTCAATACCAAAATAGTGTCTGGATTAGTAAGTTCTACAAGTTGTTTAAATATTTGGCTACCTTGAGTACCTGGTTTTTGCTCGTTTAAGTCAAATTCAATTAAGGTACGAGCGCTAAACAGTGACATACTTTGGTATTGAGCTACAATTTCTTGCCAATCAAACCCTGGCATTAGGGTAAATTTGATTACCTCGTCAAAACCTTGCTGTTTGGCGGCTTGACGAATTTGCATGACACATTGTGTAATTTGATAGGGCTCTTCACCAAACACCATGTAAAAAGGCGCAAGGCCTTTTTTCAATTGGCTAGGTAGTTGATTTGCATAACAACGCATTACAGTTGTGATAGCTCACGAACAATTCGACGACTGGCTTGCTTACGAATTTCGCTTAATAGCAGCTCAAGCTCTTTTGCTTTTGCAAGAGCATTATCTGGGTCGTCTTGATAGTTACGATACAATTCAAAGCGCTGGTTAATGGCTTTTTGTCCAGGGCGCTTAAGGGTATAGCTTACACTGTAGGCAAGTTCATACTCGGCAACCTGACCATTATCAAATAATGACAAGATTTGACGCTCTAAACGGTCTTTGTGGATCGTTAACTCTGGGTGTTTACCACCTTGGCTAAGTTCAACTTTACTCGCAATAAGCTCTTTTTCGACTAACTCGAATAATGCTGACTTTTCATCATCCCCGACCAGGGTGATCACTTTCAAGTCGTCAGGCAAGTTTGAGGCTTTCTTTAAATGAAAGCCACAACTTGTTAGCAGTAAACAGACTAGCGCAAGGGCTAGTCCGTTTTTCAGTGCTTGAAGCGCTGCCATCTTAGTTAGCAACCACGTTAAGTAGTTTGCCAGGTACGTAAATCACTTTGCGGATGGTTGCGCCATCAGTGAACTTAGTTACGTTTTCTTCAGCAAATGCTAATGCTTCAACTTGCTCTTTAGTTGCATCAGCAGGCACTGTTAACTTAGCACGAAGCTTACCATTAACTTGTACGATGATTAGCTTCTCATCTTCAACAAGTGCTGATTCGTCAACTTTTGGCCATGCTGCATCTAAGATGTCGCCTTCTTTGCCAAGGTCTTGCCATAATTGATGACACATATGCGGCGTGATAGGCGCAAGCATGATAAGTAATGCTTCAAGCGCTTCGTTAGCAATTGCCACATCTTGTTTATCGGCAAGCGGTGCTTTAAGTAACTTGTTCGAGATTTCCATAATTGCAGCGATTGCAGTGTTGAATGTTTGACGACGTTCTACGTCATCAGTCACTTTTGCAATTGCTTTATGAAGTTCACGACGAAGTACTTTTTGGTCGTTATTTAATGCTGACTTATCAAGCGCTTGATAGCCTACTGTTTCTACATCAACAGCGTATTTCCAAATACGTTTTAAGAAACGCATTGCACCTTCAACACCTGAATCAGACCATTCAAGGGTTTGCTCTGGTGGCGCCGTGAACATCATGAATAAACGCACTGTATCTGCACCGTACTGGGCGATAACTTGTTGTGGGTCGATACCGTTATTTTTCGATTTCGACATTTTGCTCATGCCCGCAGAGAATACCGGCTCGCCATCTTCTTTGTGCCACGCTTTAACAACACGGCCTTTGTCGTCTGTTTCAGTTTGTACGTCTGTTGGCGAAATCCAGATATCACCGCCTTTCTCATCTTTACGGTAGAAAGTATCTGCTAATACCATGCCTTGACATAGTAAGCGCTCAAATGGCTCATCTGAAGTTACTAAACCAAAGTCACGTAATAACTTGTGGAAGAAACGCGAGTAAAGTAAGTGCAAGATCGCATGCTCAATACCACCGATATATTGGTTTACTGGTAACCAGTAATTTGCAGCACCTGGCTCAATCATGCCTTCGTCAAAACGAGGGCTACAGTAACGCGCGTAGTACCATGATGATTCCATGAAGGTATCGAAAGTATCTGTTTCGTGGAATGCAGGTGCGCCATTTACCGTTGTTTTAGCCCACTCAGGGTCAGCTTTGATTGGTGAAGTTACACCATTCATTACCACGTCTTCAGGTAAGCGAACTGGCAGCATGTCTTCTGTTGCAGCAAGCTCATTACCGTTCTCGTCGCTTAACATAGGAATTGGAGAGCCCCAGTAACGCTGACGGCTAACACCCCAGTCACGTAGACGGAAGTTCACTTTACGCTCACCTACACCCAGTGCTTCTAGTTTATCTGCAACTGCATTAAACGCCGCTTCAAACTCAAGACCGTCGAACTCACCTGAGTTAACTAACACGCCTTTTTCAGTGTATGCTTGGTTGTCTAAATCAACTGTTTCTTCAGAGTCAGCTGCTGGTGCAATAACTTGAGCAATCTCAAGGCCATATGCTGTTGCGAACTCGTAGTCACGTTGGTCGTGTGCAGGTACTGCCATTACAGCGCCTGAGCCGTAATCCATTAATACAAAGTTAGCGACCCAAATTGGTACTTGTTTACCTGTTAATGGGTGAATTGCGTAAAAACCAGTGGCAATACCTTTTTTGTCCATGGTTGCCATGTCTGCTTCAGCGATTTTCGTGTTTTTACACTCATCAACAAACATAGCTACAGCGTCGCTGTTTTTAGCTGCTTCTTGTGCAATTGGGTGACCAGCTGCAACAGCAACGTATGTCACACCCATGAAGGTATCTGGGCGCGTTGTATAAACACTGAATGTATCGTCGTTATCAGCACGCTTAAATTCGATTTCTAAACCTTCAGAGCGACCAATCCAGTTGCGCTGCATGGTTTTAACTTGCTCAGGCCAGTGATCAAGTTTATCTAAATCATCTAATAGCTCTTGTGCGTAATCAGTGATTTTGATGAACCATTGTGGAATCTCTTTTTGTTCAACAATGGCACCTGAACGCCAACCACGACCATCAATAACTTGCTCGTTGGCAAGTACTGTTTGGTCAACTGGATCCCAGTTAACTGTTGACATCTTTTTGTAAACCAAGCCTTTTTCATAAAGCTTAGTGAAGAACCACTGTTCCCATTTGTAATATTCTGGATGACATGTCGCAATTTCACGATCCCAGTCGTAACCAAAACCCAGTTGCTTTAACTGGTTGCGCATGTAATCGATGTTTTCGTATGTCCACTTAGCAGGTGCAGTGTTGTTTTTGATTGCTGCATTTTCCGCAGGTAGACCAAACGCATCCCAACCCATAGGTTGCATTACGTTTTTGCCTTGCAAGCGTTGGAAGCGTGATACTACGTCACCAATGGTGTAGTTACGAACGTGACCCATGTGGAGTCGGCCGCTTGGGTATGGGAACATAGAAAGGCAGTAATACTTTTCTTTGCTCTCATCTTCAGTGACTTTAAATACTTGGTTTTCTTCCCAGTAGGCTTGTACTTTTGACTCTATGTCTTGCGGGTTATATTGCTCTTGCATCTACGATTCCAGACTTCTTGCAAATTAATAAAAAATTGTCGATAAGGATAACTCAAAATACACGCTAATCACAGCGGCAAATAGGCGCTTTTATTAATTTTGTCTGGAAATATATTTTCAGGGCAGGTTAACCTATACTCAACTAGAATAACGATTGATTTTTCATCATTTTTGAAGGAGTAACCGATGGCAGACTATAAATCTTGGCTCACTGATTTAACTAAATGGATTAAAGATGTAAAAGACAATGAATTAAAGGATGCAATAGATAAATTTGTTGAATCAGAGCAAGCACTTAAAGATTTAGGACAAGAAAAGCTTAGCCAATATCGAGAGTATCTTAAGCGCGATATTGATCACATCAAAGAAAATGATGAGCATTATGACTCGTTGGCTTGGCTTGAACTTAAGGAGTCGCTTTGGTACGAGTTATCGCATATTGAAGATAAAACCCAGTTAGAATGGCATGCCCTTAATCAAGATTTTAAACACGATGGTGTCTATCAAGAAGGAGAATGGATAGCCATGGGCACATTAGTATGTAAAAATTGCCAACATAGTTACGATGTTTACCATGCTACGCAAATTACTCCTTGTACTGAATGTGGCGGTATTTATTTTCGCCGTAAGGCATTACAACCTTAAATCAGTGACGCAGGCTTTTGCTGGGCGTTACCTATAATGCCCAGTCAAGACTGGGAAATAAGAAGTTAGAATGACAAAAAAACTAATCCCATTACCTGTTTCTGCGCTAGCGCCAGAGATTTCTGCAAGCCATGTTGCCACTTGCATGCAAAACCCGTATCCAGAAGCACTCCCTTTTATCGGCCAGCAACGAGCACAAAGCGCTCTCGACTTTTCTCTGGGAATGGAACTTCCGGGTTATAATGTATATGTGATGGGTGAAGCGGCACACGGTCGCTACACGTTAGTGAAAGATAAACTCACAGCCCATTCTAAAGGCCGTCCAACTCCCAATGAATGGTTGTATGTAAATAACTACGACGATCACCGTGAGCCAATTGCGCTGTTTATGCAAGCAGGGCAATCGAAGCAGCTTGCCGATGATATCGACTCGTTTATTGATGAAGTGCTTGATACTTTTCCTGCGGCATTTGATAACCCTGGGTATCAGCGTAAGAAAAAATCAATTGATCGCGAGTTTACCGACACCTACGATGCAGCTATAACTGCAGTAGAAATTGCTGCACTTGAGCAAAGCGTGGCTCTCATTGAAGAAAATGGTGTGGTTGGCTTTGCTCCACTTATTGACGGTAAGCAACTGAGTGATAGTGAATTTGCAGCTCTTGAAGAGCCGCTTCGTATAGAGTTTTATGAGGTCATTGAAAAGCTTGAAGATGCGTTAATCGAAGCGCTGATTGAGCTACCACGTTGGAAGCGTGAATCATCAGAAAAACTGCGTAACCTTAAAAAATCAACAGCAGAACTTGCTACTAAACCACTTCTTAAAGCGCTTGAGCATAAATATGCAACGCATATTGGGGTTCTTCGTTATCTAAAAGATATTCGTGAAGAAATCATTGATGCGGTACTGGAGTGGCTCGACGATGATGACAACGACGAAAATAAAGAAGATTTTGACCGCAAAGGTATGCTCACAGATTTCTTTGCGCCAAATATTTTAGTGGAATACAAAGAAGGCGATGCTGCGCCTGTAGTCTATGAGCCGAACCCAACCTTTGGCAATATCTTTGGCAAGATTGAATATGCAACGTCGCAAGGGTCACTTATCACCAGCTATCGCTCAATTCAGCCAGGTGCATTACACCGTGCTAATGGTGGTTATTTGATCATGGATGCAGAGAAAGTTATGTCTAACCCGCAAGTGTGGGATGGCTTAAAACTGTCTTTGAAAACCCATCAAATCAAAAATGACTTACCCTACCAAGACAGCTCAGTAGGAAGTAGCTTTACATTACGCCCGCAGCTTATTCCACTTGATGTAAAAATAGTACTTTTAGGGTCGCGAGAGCTTTATTACACCATAGGTGAATATGACGAAGAGTTTGCTGAGTTATTTCGTGTACTCGCTGACTTTGATTACTACTTACCAAGTAGTGATAAGCTGCAGTATCAGTTTATTACCAAGGTAACTGAATATTGTCAGCAAACACTTAATTGTACTGTGAATGAAGCGGCGATGGCGAGATTATTAAAGTTTAGTTATCGCCAAGCTGAGCATCATAATAAACTCTCAGCTCGTTTTGCTGATGTATTAGAGTTAGTGGCAGAAGCTAGTTTTTATGCCAAACAAGATGAGCAAACAGTGATTGATGCTCATCACATAGACGAGGCCATTGTTGGTAAGCAGTATCGAACAGGGCAAATCTCTGAAACCATGCTCAGTGACATCAAAGAGGGGCAAATTTTAATTGCTACTGAAGGTCACGCTGTGGGTAAGGTGAATGGCTTAACCGTGCTGCACATTGGCGATACCTCATTTGGTACACCAGCACGCATTACTGCCACTGTGTACGCAGGTGCTGATGGCGTTATTGACGTTGAACGTGAAGCTGAGCTGGGTAAAGCCATTCACTCAAAAGGGGTGATGCTATTAACCGGTTACTTAGGTAATAAATACGCTCAGCAATTTAGCCTGACACTCAGTGCGAATATCGCAATTGAACAAAGCTATGGCTATATCGATGGTGATAGCGCTTCACTGGCTGAGTTGTGTGCGCTTATATCAGCCATTACTAACTTACCTATTAGCCAATCTATCGCGCTGACAGGGTCAATTAACCAGCATGGTGATGTACAATCAATTGGTGGTGTAAACGAGAAAATAGAGGGTTTCTTTAAGCTTTGTAAAATGCGTGGCTTAACCGGTGAGCAAGGGGTGATTATTCCTAAATCTAATCAAGTGAACTTGGTGCTTGATGATGAAGTGCTCGATGCCGTTGAAAAAGGCCGCTTTAACATTTATGCCGTTGAAACCGTTGATCAAGCATTGAGCTTATTAATGGATAAAGACGCAGGTGAAATGACCCCACAAGGCTATCCTGATGGCTCTATTAACGCGCTAGCCTTAGCAAGGCTTGCCAATATTGCTGATATCGTAAATGGCGACAATGATGATGAGAAGGACGCAGAATGATTAATTTATTACTTTTACTGATCATCGGTATTTTTTGCTTTTTAATTTTTAAAAATAGCAAAAAGGCGAAGCTACAAGCCCTTGAAAATGAAAAACTAGCGGCGGATTTTTTAGCGAACAATAGTAAAGCCGACGATGTTTATGAAACAGCATCTGGGCTGCAGTACAAAATTGAGCATCGCGGCGATAATGAGGCAAAACCAAGTGCCACCAGTAAAGTCAAGGTTCACTATCATGGTACGCTGTTAGACGGCAGCGTATTTGATAGTTCAGTGGTCAGAAACTCGCCAATCAGCTTTGGTTTAAATCAAGTCATTGCTGGTTGGACCGAAGGCTTACAGCTAATGAGTGAAGGAGATAAGTTTACCTTTTATATCCCTCCGCAGCTTGCATACGGCAGTAAACGGGTAGGCAGCATTCCAGCAGGTTCATTGCTAATATTTGATGTCGAATTGATAAAGATAGAATCTTAAAATTTTAAAAGGCTTCATATTGAAGCCTTTTTTATTTGTTATTTCTTAACCCTGATAAACACACCCACAGCACTGAGTAATATCACTACAATCCATACTGGCCAATTACCATATTGACTATAAAGACTATCGCCTTTGATTAAGGTGATATTGGCTTCAAGTACATCAGCTTTAAATTGCGGCATGCTCAACTGTGATTTAGCAATAGGGTCGTAAACGGCGCTGATACCATTATTCGTTACGCGAATTAGCGGGCGTTGTAATTCTAGAGCACGCATACGGGCTATTTGCATATGCTGATGCGGGCCATGGGAGTCGCCAAACCACGCATCATTACTAACGGTGAATAAAATGTCTGAATCACTGCGATAATTACCACGCACTAAATCAGCAAAAGCAATTTCATAACAAATAGCGGGTAAAATATGTAAGCCGTTCGCCTGAAGATTGTTTTGAACTTCATCGCCTCGAGTAAATGACGACATAGGTAAATCAAACAGTGGGGCGATTGGACGCAGTAATTCTTGAAATGGCACGAACTCACCGATAGGCAATAATTGGTGCTTTTGATAGCGATTTTTACCTAAATACTGATAATGACCTTCGCTATCATCTTGCTCTTTTTTACCTAAGACAATGAGGGTATTAAAAATATTACGGGTGTCGTATTGATAATCCACGATACCGGTGATCAGGGCTGTGTTGTTAAAAGCTGCTGCACTATCAAGACCGGTTAGGTATTGTGTTGATAGGGCTTCAAGCTCAGGGACAGCAGCTTCTGGCCAAACAATGAGATCAGCATTCCAATGTAGGCGCGTCATGTCTTGGTATTTACTCATAGTATTCCAAAACTCTGACGGTTCAAATCGTAAATGCTGTTTAATGTTCCCTTGTACTAAAACTGTTTTAATTGTTTTATCTTGATACTGTAAAGCACTATTACTCGCAATTACGTATAAGCCTGCCAACAAGGCTACAGAGCCGATTAACGGCTTTATGTCTTTACCTAGCAAACGAAAGAGTGAAAACGCGATGAGCACGCAAACAAGTGTTATACCAAACTCGCCAATCACAGGGGCTAAAAAGTTCAGTGGGCTGTCGGTTTGTGTATAACCAAAGCTCAACCAAGGAAAGCCTGTTAGCAAAGTGCCACGTAAGTACTCTGTAACCGCAAAGTTGGCAAGCAACAGGCAGATAAAGCTATAGGGCCCTTTAGCAAGGCGGGTTGTCAACCAAGCTGCTAGTGCAGGATACAAGGCTAAGTAAGCGCAAAGTAGCACCATCAATGAAATCGATGCAATTAATGGCATACCGCCAAAGGTGGCTATCGATACATGCACCCAACTAATACCTGCACCAAACCAGCCTAAACCAAAGATAAAGCCATACTTAGCACTTTGTTTAGCGGCCGATTTACCATTTGCCTGCGGATTAATGCAATAGATAAGTATGCCAAGAGAGAGAAAGGCAATATACCAAAGATTATAAGGGGCGTAGCTTAAGGTTAAAAAGAGGCCCGCAATGAGTGCGAGCCAGGCTTTTTTATCTTTTACAATAAGGCTTAGCTTAGTTAGCAGTTTCTTCACTGTCGTTATCATCAGCCTTAGGAATGGTGACTTGCAATTGTAAGATGCGACGGTTATCTGAGTTGGTGACTTTAAATTGCAGGCCATCAATATCAATTGTTTCACCGCGACTTGGCATATGACCAAATGCGTGTAAAACAATACCACCTATGGTGTCAGCATCAGAGGTGCTGTAACCAGTTTTAAAATACTCGTTAAAGTCATCAACTTCAGTCAGCGCTTGGACTGCATAAACGTGTTTAGCTACTTGGCGAATATCTTGTTGGTCTTCGCTTTCGTCGTGCTCATCTTCGATTTCACCAACGATGATTTCAAGAATATCTTCGATGGTTACTAGACCCGACACGCCGCCGTATTCATCGATGACGATTGCCATATGGTATCGCTGTTGACGGAATTCGTTAAGCAGTGTGTCAACACGTTTGCTTTCTGGTACGACTACTGCTGGGCGTAAATAATCACGCAAAGAAGGTAACTGCTCATCTTTGTTTAAGATAAGTGGTAATAGATCTTTTGCTAATAAAATACCTTCTACATGGTCTTTATCTTCACACACCACTGGAAAACGTGAATGTGTTGAGTCAACCATCATAGGTAACAGTTCTTCAAGTGGTGTATCAACCTCTAAGGTAACCATTTGCGAGCGAGGGATCATGATGTCACGAACTTTAAGCTCAGATACACCAAGTACTCCTTCGATCATTTCTTTGGTTTCAGGGTCGATAAGGTCGCGTTCTTGCGCATCGGCAATTACTTCAACCAGCTCTTCTTTATTCTGGGGTTCCCCTTGCAACATTTGGGTTATTCTGCCCAACCAAGTTTTGCCAGAAGAACCCTGGCTAGATTGCGAGTTGTCGTCGCTCATTGCGTCTAATTGCTCCGTAAATTTAAATATCGTCTCGATATGGGTCTGCGATGTTCAGATCAGCAAGTAATTGCTTTTCTATGCTTTCCATTTCGAGTGCATCTTCGTCCTTTATATGGTCAAATCCAAGTAAATGCAAGCATCCATGGATCACCATATGGGCAAAATGGTCATGAAAGGTCTTTTCTTGCTCAATAGATTCGGCCAAAACAATGGCCGGACAAATGATCAAATCACCCACTAAAGGTAACTCAATACCCGGTGGTGCTTCAAATGGAAACGATAAGACATTAGTCGGTTTATCTTTTCCACGGTAATCATTATTGAGCTGCTGGCTTCGTGCTTCGTCGCTTATGACGATAGTAAGCTCAGCGTCTTCACGGTAGTTACTAAGGGCTTTATCAGCCCATAGTTGGAATTGTTCAAAGCTAGGTAAGTCGTCAAACTCACAGGCTATTTGTAAATCTAATTCGGTCACGAGTTTGCTTCTTGTTGGTTTGCTTGTGCTTCTTTTGCACGTTGCTTTTCTGCGCGCTTTAAACGCTCAGCTTCATCATTTCGCTCATAGGCTTCTACGATACGTGCAACAACAGGGTGGCGCACGACATCGTGTGATTGGAAGAAGTTAAAACTAATTTCATCTACGCCGTTTAATACCTCAATAGCATGACGAAGCCCAGAGCGAGCACCACGTGGTAAGTCAACTTGTGTGATATCGCCTGTGATCACTGCTTTTGAATTAAAACCAATACGGGTTAAGAACATTTTCATTTGTTCTGCGGTGGTGTTTTGGCTTTCATCAAGAATAATAAAGGCATCATTTAATGTACGACCACGCATGTAAGCAAGTGGGGCCACTTCAATGATGTTTTTCTCAATTAGCTTTTCTACACGCTCAAAGCCCAGCATTTCGAATAAAGCATCGTAAAGTGGGCGTAAGTACGGGTCGATTTTTTGACTTAAATCACCCGGTAAAAAGCCCAGTTTCTCACCAGCTTCAACAGCAGGGCGCGTTAATAAAATACGGCGAATCTCTTGACGCTCGAGGGCATCAACAGCAGCTGCAACGGCTAGATAAGTTTTACCTGTCCCAGCGGGACCGATACCAAACGTAATATCGTGATGCAGGATGTTAGCAACATACACGCCTTGGTTATCGTTGCGTGGTTTAATAACGCCACGGCGTGTTTTAATCACCATGTCTTTACCGTACACGCCCGGGTTTTCATCTTGCTCTAGGGCATTCGATTCGCTAATTGCTAAATGCACTGCATCAGGTTCAATTTCGCCTATTTGACCACGAATAGGTTGAGTGTCAATGTAAAGGTTTTTTAAGATTTCAACGCTGGCTGCGGCGCAATGAAGTTTACCCGTGACTCTGAAAAAATTATCACGGTGGGCAATTTCAACACCTAGGCGGCGTTCAATTTGTTTAATGTTTTCGTCAAACGGACCACATAAAGAAGAGAGTCGTTTGTTGTCGGCAGGTTCTAAATAAATCTCTAATGTTTTTAATTGATTACTCAAAATTACTTCCTATTCATGGGTGCTGGCAGTGCCAGCACCAGTGTCTCCCTAAGGTACGAAAGTAGCAACGCCAATTTCGTTAGGGGCAGCTGCGGCTTCAGCTTCGGCAGCTTTATTTAAAATTGCTGATGGCGCCACATCACGACGTAAATTCATCTCTGATTCTGTACGAATTAATTCACCACGTAAAGAGTTTGGCAACGCTTCAGTAATACGTACATCAACGAATTGACCGATCACTGAGTGAGGGCCTTCGAAGTTCACTACACGATTGTTTTCTGTACGGCCACGTAATTCCATTGGGTTCTTCTTAGAAGGACCTTCAACCAGGATACGTTGTTCAGTACCAAACATTTGGCGGCTAATTTGCTGCGCCATTTGCGTGATGCGGTTTTGTAATAGGTATAAACGCTCTTTTTTCTCTTGCTCAGTCACATCGTCTGGTAAATCGGCAGCAGGTGTGCCAGGGCGCGCACTATAGATGAAGCTAAAGCTCATATCAAAACCGATATCATTGATAAGGTTCATAGTTGCTTCAAAATCAGCTTTACTTTCACCAGGGAAACCAATGATGAAGTCTGATGACATGCTTAGGTTAGGGCGAATTTTACGTAATTTACGAATCGTCGATTTATACTCAAGCGCGGTATGACCACGTTTCATCAGGTTAAGAATACGGTCAGAGCCGCTTTGTACTGGTAAGTGTAAGTGATCAACAAGCTCTGGCACATCAGCGTAAGCATCGATGATGTCTGGTGTAAACTCTACCGGGTGCGAGGTGGTGTAACGAATACGGTCAATGCCGTCAATCGCTGCAACATAACGTAGTAGGTCAGAGAAGTAACAAATCTCACCGTCGTGTGTTTCACCGCGATACGCATTTACGTTTTGACCTAAAAGGTTTACTTCACGCACGCCTTGCTCTGCAAGTTGCGCAACTTCAAGGAGCACATCATCTAAAGGACGACTTACTTCTTCACCACGCGTGTAAGGTACTACACAGAAAGTACAGTACTTAGAGCAGCCTTCCATGATTGATACAAATGCAGTAGGACCTTCTGCTTTTGGCTCAGGTAAGCGGTCAAATTTTTCAATTTCAGGGAATGAAACGTCAACCACAGATGTGCTGTCGCCACTTTGCACTTGCTTAATCATTTCTGGCAAGCGGTGTAATGTTTGCGGGCCAAAGATCACATCAACAAATGGCGCGCGTTGGCGAATTGAGTCACCTTCTTGCGATGCAACACAACCACCAACACCAATGATTAAGTCTGGCTTGTCATCTTTTAATAACTTCCAACGACCAAGCTGATGGAACACTTTTTCTTGTGCCTTTTCACGGATTGAACAGGTATTGAGTAAGATCACGTCAGCGTCTTCAGCTTCTTCAGTTAACTGATAGCCGTTTGTCGCATCTAGTAGATCAGCCATTTTCTGAGAGTCGTACTCGTTCATCTGACAACCCCAGGTTTTAATATGCAGCTTTTTACTCATTGAAATATAGCCTCGTTTTCAATTCGGTAGTGACACAAAAATGTGTTAGAAACAGGATTAAGTGGCAATTATGCCGACTTAAAGGACGCGTATTTTAGCTGGATACCCGCACAGATCCAAGTATAGTTTTAATCTTTGTGGTGTGAAATCAAACAAGTCCCTGATTTGAAATTCTTAAGTATTAAATGCACTGACACTGTTTATTGAATTACGTTACAATTTGCCGGGTATTTAAATAGCCAAATGAGCGAATATTGAATGAATAAAAATAAGATAATTGTTGTTGGAGGTGGCATGGTAGGTGCTGCTACAGCCATAAAGTTGGCGCAGCAGGGGAGTGATGTCACGATTATTGAAAAGCACCTTATTGATGCGGATAGTATTCTTAGCTCAGATAAAGTGGATATTCGTATTTCGGCTATTAATCGTTTTTCAGAGCACCTACTTGATGAGCTTGGGGCAATGCCATTATTGCGTAAAAACCGAATTGCACCTTATCAACAACTAGAAGCGTATCAACAGCAAGACGAGAGCTTATTATTTGATTGTAAAGATATTGGCGAGACACATTTAGGCCATTTAATTGAAAATAGCTTAATTCAGGCGAGTCTATGGCAACAATTTGCTGATTACAATATTGAGGTTATCGAGCAAAAGACTCCTGTAACCGATATAAATCAAACTGACGATTCAATCACTCTGCATTATGGTGATACACACTATACGGCAGATTTAGTCATTGCGGCTGATGGTGGTCAATCACAATTGCGCACCAAAGCTGGATTAGGTGTAACTGGTTGGCAGTATGCTCAACATTGTATGGGTGTATTAATAAAACTGGATGCTCCTCAACAAGTAAAAACGTGGCAGCAATTTACTCCAACCGGACCTGTCGCGTTTTTACCTATGCAAGCACCTTATGCAAATTTAATTTGTTACCACGACGCAGCAGTTTTAAAGCAATGGCAAAAACTTTCTAATGAAGAACTTAAAGCAAAGCTCATTGCACATTTCCCTGAACTACCGGGTGACTTTGAATTACTTGAGCATGCTGTTTTCCCTCTTGCCAGACAACACGCCAATGATTACTCACAAGGGC
Organism: Pseudoalteromonas nanhaiensis; assembly: GCF_051235485.1. Lineage (NCBI taxonomy): Bacteria > Pseudomonadati > Pseudomonadota > Gammaproteobacteria > Alteromonadales > Pseudoalteromonadaceae > Pseudoalteromonas > Pseudoalteromonas nanhaiensis. The sequence goes on from NZ_JBPNYQ010000014.1 coordinate 120,555, forward strand.
GTTTAGTACTTGTGGGTGATTCAGCGCACACAATTAATCCTCTTGCAGGTCAAGGCGTAAACTTAGGCTTTCAAGATGTGGTTGCATTGGCAGATATTTTGGAAGATCAAGAAGACGTGGGTCAACATCAATTATTAAAACAATATGAGAAAAAACGTCGTCATGCGAATTTACTCATGATGAGTATGATGGATGCATGCTATTTTGGTTTTTCAAATGAAATAAAACCACTCAGTTGGGCGCGGAGCAAGTTCTTGAAATTAGCCAATAATAAAGGCCCTGCAAAAAATTGGGTATTGAAATATGCAATTAGTGGCACGTTAGGCTAATACTCGTCTGCAAAAATACCTAATAAGTAAGCGTATTGGTATAAAATATAGATATAAAATATAGATTGCGGGTTAATGAAAATTAGCCCGTTTTTTTTGCTAAATACAATCGAATATAATTTTTGAGAAATTAGAAATTAGAAATTAGAAATTAGAAATTAGAAATTAGAAATTAGAAATTAGAAATTAGAAATTAGAAATTAGAAATTAC
>NZ_JBPNYQ010000014.1:121191-121286 GCF_051235485.1 Pseudoalteromonas nanhaiensis
TAGATAAGGGAAGTAAGTTGGCTGGGATACCAGGATTTGAACCTGGGAATGGCAGGATCAAAACCTGCTGCCTTACCGCTTGGCGATATCCCAAC